>CAZCWA010000018.1:0-2792 GCA_964502265.1 uncultured Myxococcaceae bacterium
CTCACCGCGCAGCAGCGGCGGATGATCACCCTCAACGCGGGCGCGGCGCGCAGGCTCTCGGGGATGATCGGCGACCTGCTCGAGCTGTCGGTGGTGCGCAGCGGGATGCGCTACGAGATGGCGAACACGCCCCTGGGCCCGGTGGTGCACGACGCGGTGTCGGAGCTCGACGCGCAGGCCCGCGAGCGCGGCCTCACCCTCGCCGTTCTCGGCTGCGAGGCCCCGGTCTCGCTGCGCGCGGATCGCAGCCGGCTGTCGCAGGTGGTGCAGAACCTGGTGGCCAACGCAATCAAGCACACGCCCGAAGAGGGACGGATCGAGGTCTCCCTCGTCTCCGAGGCGGTGCCCGACCGGGGACGGGTGGCGCTTCTGCGCGTGGACGACACCGGGCCCGGCATCCCGCCCGCGGACAGAGAGCGCGTGTTCGAGAAGTTCTTCCGCCGGCAGGGCGTGAGCGCGGACGGGGTGGGGCTGGGGCTCGCCATCTCGCGCGAGATCGTCCACGCGCACCGCGGCGCGATCTGGATCGAGGACGGGCGGCTGGGCGGCGCCTCGGTCTGCGTGGCCCTCCCCCTGGACGCTGCATGAAGCGGATCGCGCTCGCCGCAGCGCCGCTGCTCCTCTCCGCCTGCCTGACGAAGGCGCCGGCCATCCGCGCGCGCGACGTGGCGGACGAGGCGTTCTCGCGCGGCGACCACGCAAGGGCCGAGACGGAGTACCGCGCCGCCGAAGCCGAGGCCTCCACGCCGGACGAGCGCGAACGCGCCCGGCTGCACGCGCTGCTCTCCCGCACTGCCGCTGCCGGCGCGGAGGGACGGGACGCGGCGCTGGCCGAGCTGCGCACCTACGCGGTCTCGGCGGCGGGCACGTCCTGGGGACGGCTCGCCACGCTCTTCACCGACGAGATGGCGCAGGCCGATGCCCTCCGGTGGGCGCTGCAGCGCGCGGGGGCGGACATCGCCCGGCTCGAGGAGCGGGTCGCCGCGCTGGAGGAGGAGGTTGCCCACGGGGAGCGGACGAACGCCGAGCTCACCCAGGTGCAGATCACGCTGCGGGAGGAGCGGACCCAGCTTCAGCGCGCGCAGCGGGAGCTGGAGGAATTGCTCGCGCTTCGTGCCGCCCGGATCGCCGAGCTGGAGGCGGAGCTCGAGGCGCTCAAGAGCATCGACATGTCGCGGACGCCGTAGAAAAGAAGAAGGGCGCGGCGCCCTCGGGGAGAGGCACCGCGCCCGGTCATTCGAGCGGTCGACGTTCGACTAGAGGTTCGACGTCTCGCCGGACGAGCCGTCCAGGTAGTCGTGGTCCTCGGCGCACACGCGGCCCACGCCGCCGGTCTCCGTCGTCTCCTCCCAGCAGCGGTAGGGGTTGTCCACGCGGTGGGTGACCGGCGTCAGGTCGATGGTGGTGTCCGCGAGCCACGACTCCTCGCCGCGCACCAGCTCCACGCGCATCCGGTAGGTCGAGCCGTACACCGCCTGCGCCCCGGTGCTCATCGAGTACTCGTAGTCGTCGTGCCAGCCGTGCCAGTGCTGGCCGTACCGCCGCGACCAGTAGACGGCCTGACCCGCCTCGCGGAAGTAGTCGATCTGGGTGAGCGGGTACGCGCCGCCGGTGATGCACATGTAGAGGTGGGTGGAGCTGGCGTCGTCCCAGCGGCCGATGCACTCGTTGGCGTTGCCGTTCGGATCGGTGCTCGCCCAGCTGTTCTGCAGATCGTCGTGCTGCGCCTGGTGCAGCACCTCACCGCCGGTCTCCTGCAGCACGCGCAGCGAGGTGCCCTCGAAGGGGATGTACTCGCCCACCCAGGCGTTGATGCGCGCGAACTGGGTCCAGCCGTTGGAGCCGTGGTTGCCCTCCCAGTCCGGCGTGGTGCGGTAGGTCCCGTTCGACTGCTGGTACCAGCCGTACGCGTAGCCGCCGGCGTCGAAGCTGCGGTCCTCGGCCCAGGCGTTGAACGCCATGCCCTGCACCGGCGAGATGACCTCGATGGTCTTCAGCGCGGCGTCGTTCTGGGGGTCGTAGTCCTGCGGCCGGGTGTTCACGAGCGAGACGCGGAGGTTCTTCGTGCCCACGCTGGGGAACGCGTAGCTGAAGGCGCAGGTGACGATGCCGCCGGAGTCCACCCAGATGCCGCGGGCCTCGTCCACCGCCTGGCCGTCCACCGAGAGCACGCAGTCGGTGCGCGCGCCCACGTCCGTGTTCAGCTCCTCGATGGACGCCATGATCATCACCGGCGTGCCGACCGGGGCCTTCGCCGGCGCGTTGATGTGGGTCACGCTCAGCTCGGGCGCGAGCTTCACCCGGCCGCCCACCGACACCAGCCGCGTCATGAACGGGCCGTCCATGCCCCGGACGCCGGCGAGCACGATGAAGCCCTGGCCGCGCTTCATGCCCTGGTAGGTCCTGCTCCAGGTGCTGCTGTTCACGAGGTAGGTCCGGAGGATGTTGGTCCCCCTGTGGCCACCGAGCGAGACCACGGTGACGAAGCTGAGCTTGCCCGGCGACGGCGTGGCGCTCTCGAACTCGCCGGCGGTGACCTCCAGCGTGACCGCGCCGTTGGCGTTCATCAGCGCGCGCGCCGAGACCGTGGACCTGCCGCTGTGGCCGGACCAGAACTGCTCCGGGCTGATCTTGTAGGCGTACTTGTTCGGGTGCTTCCACGCGCCGGACGCGAACGCGCTGGGCGCTGCGATCACGAGCAGGACGGCGGTGAGGAAACCGGTGAGGCGAGCCTGTGTCATGGCGTTCTCCAACTGCGACCACGGGAAATCCGCGCCCGCTGTGCGACGACG
>CAZCWA010000018.1:2892-21916 GCA_964502265.1 uncultured Myxococcaceae bacterium
TCATGGCGTTCTCCAACTGCGACCACGGGAAATCCGCGCCCGCTGTGCGACGACGAGTTATCGCCGTGGCCGGCCGCTTGTGTCGCGTCTGCGGTATTTTTGCAACAGGGTTGGACGAAAATGCCGGGTCATTCCTGACCGTCCTCCCCAGGGGCGATGGGCGGTCTGGACGGGACGCCAGTGATTCCGGCCACTTGGCGCGGATGGGGCGCCTGAGACCCCGGCGAGTCGATTCCTGAACATTCGCTCGGCGTCCGCGCCTTCAGGCTAGCCTGCCCGCCATGACGCACCCTCCGTCCCCCCTTCCGACCAGCACCGCCCTCGTCGCCGCCTGCACGCTCGCCCTCGCCCTCGCGTGTGGAGGAAGCGTGGGAAGCCTGACGGATGGCGGCGGCGCGGGATCGGGGATCGGCGAGGACGGGGGCCTGACCTCGGATGGGGGCTTCGACCCGGGCGCTGATGGGGGCGGGGACCTTGACGGGGGAGGGGAGGGCGACGCGGGCACCGGCGACGATGGCGGAACCTCCGACAGGGACGCAGGCACGCCGCTGGACGCGGGGCAGGTGCTCGCGTTCATCGCCCAGGGGCACCTCGCGCGGACGACGGTGAGCTGTGACCTGGGGCGCACCTGGGTGGCGAACCGGGACGAGGCGCCGGCGAACGCGCGCTGCTGGCAGAGGCCGCCCGGCGGCACCGAGATCGAGTGCGACCACCAGCCCACCACCGCGCGTGGCATCGGCTTCGGGCGGGCGCACGTCATCGCCCACTTCGGCTGGGGGCCTCCGGGGACGGTGCGGCGCAGCCGGGACGGGGTCACCTGGGAGACCGTGCAGTCCGGCAAGACGTACGCGGGCGCGGTGAACGTGGACGGCCGGGTCCTGCTGGCTTCGGCCACGCCTTCCATCACCGACGACGACGGCGACTCCTTCCGGGAGGTCCCCTTCATCGGCGGGCTGGGTACCGTGCGCCGGGGCGGCGGAGGCGATCTGGACGGCAGCGTGTTCCTGCTCTCGGGGGACGACGGGGTGGCGGTGAACCGCATGGGCGGGCTCGAGGGGTGGCAGGTGCGCAACCCGCCGGCGGCGTGCCGCTCGGGGCTCACCCAGGGCGGGATCGCGGTGGGCAACGGGGTGATCGTGATCGCCGGCGGCAGCGGCGTGTGCGTGTCCCGGGACCGCGGCGACACCTTTCAGGTGGTCAATGCCGGCGGCAGCGTGGGCTCGACGCTGGTGTGGACGGGCACGCACTTCGTCTTCCTCGGGCAGGCGCAGGGCGGGGGGCGCGCGCGCTTCCAGAGCAGCGATGGCGAGACCTGGACGGCGACGCCCACCACGGTGCAGCGAACGCTGGCGGACGGCGGCATGAGCGTCCAGCCGGGGCCACCGGTGGCGGTGATGGGCTACGGGGGAGGGACGTTCGTGGGCGTGAACGACGAGTGGCAGCGCTGGTACGAACAGCAGGCGTTCTTCCGGAGCGAGGACGGGATCACCTGGGAGGCCCTGCCGCCCACGGCCTTCACCGGCAGCCACCCGATCACGCACTTCGCCTTCGGCCCCATCGACCGCGGCGCCGCCTGTCCCTGAGCCACGGCTCAGCCCAGGCAGATGCCGGCCACGCACAGCCCGCACGCGCGGCCCGAGCCGCAGCGGCACTCCCCGTTCACGCACTTGTTCCCGGCCGGGCAGCCGCGGCAGGCGTTGCCGTCCGAACCGCACTGGCTCACCGAGGTGCCGGCGACGCAGGTGTTCCCGTCGCAGCAGCCGGCGCAGGACTCGGGCGTGCACGTGCAGGCGCCCATCACGCACTGCCGGCCGCCACCGCAGGGCATGCCCTCCCCGCAGCGGCAGGTCCCCACCGCGGAGCAGTTGTCCGCCTTCAGAGGGTCGCACGATCCACAGGCCACGCCGCTCGCCCCGCACGCGCCGAAGGAGGGATCGAGGCACCGCGATCCGGTGCAGCAGCCCCCGCAGGTGGACGGGTTGCACCCGCTGCAGATGCCTTCCGAACAGGTGTCGCCCAGATCGCAGGGCTGACACGCGGCCCCGTTGACCCCGCAGGCCCCGATGTCGTTGCCGCCGCGGCACTCGTTGCCCTCGCAGCACCCATCGCAGGACTGGCCGTCGCACACGCAGCCGCCGCCCACGCACCGCTGGCCCTGGACGCACGCCGGACCGCTCCCGCACGCGCAGCTCCCGTCCGCGCCGCAGCCGTCCGAGCGCTCGTCGCAGGCGAAGCAGGTGGCGCCCGCCGCGCCGCAGGTGGACGCGGTCCTCGTCCGGCAGCCGCTCTCGTCGCAGCACCCCGCAGGGCAGCTCTCCACGTCGCACACGCACAGCCCGTTCTCGCAGCGCAGCCCGGGCGCGCACGGGTTCAGCCCGCCGCAGCGATCGTCCGCCGGGGCCGAGAGATCGAACGACGCCTCGACCTCCTCCCCCGCGCGCGGGGTGAAGGTCCGCGCATCCCGCGCCTGCTCCATGCCGTCCCGGAGCCCGACCACGGTCAGCGCCACCTCGGTCCCGTGGAGCCCTTCGGGCAAGAGCAGCCGGATCGTCTGCGGCGAGGTGAGCGGTTCGCCCGCCTCCTCTGGACGGGTGAGCTGGGGCAGCGCCGTGTCCTCGGCCGTCACCAGGACGAAGGTGAACTGGGTCAGCTCCAGCGCGGGATCGAACCGCACCTCCACGAACGCGGAGGTGGGCGGGGTCTCGCAGGCGACGAGCCAGACGCAGAGGCAGGCGGCAACCAGCGTGGGGACCCGCGGGCGGAAGGGACGGCTCACCTCAGATCTCCGGTGTTCAGCGTGGTCGGGCGCAGCTCCCCGGGGCGGGTGGCGGCGTAGACGATGCCGCCTGCCACCGCGGCCACCACCGTGCCGGTGCCCGCCCAGAACCACCACTTCCGGGTGAGCGGCGCACGGGCGATGGCCGGGGCGGGGGCCTCGATCAACGGGGCCTCGACGAACGGCTCCGGCAGGGGCGTGGGCTCGAAGGGCTGTGGCTGACGGGGAACGTCCGAGCTGGCCTGCCGCCGCTCCATCTCCGCCAGCAGGTCCCGCGCGAGCTGCTCGGTCTTCGGATCCGGGGCGCCCAGGTCGAGGAACCGCCGGTAGGTGAACGCTGCGCGCTCCCAGTGGCCCAGGTGCCGGTGACACTGCGCGATGGAGAAGAGCGTGTGCGGCCGCGGATCGAGCCGGTAGGCCTCCTCGAACAGCGCCAGGGCCTCGCTGAAGCGCTGGAGATCGTAGGCGTCGCGGCCGCGGCGGAAGAGCTCGCGGGCGGAGGCGGGATCCTCGGAGGTGGCGGCAGCGGGGAGGGGAGCCGCAGGCTGCGCGTGCAGCGGCCCGGTCAGCAGGCAGAACGGGAGCGCGAAGACGGCGACGCGTGCGCTACGGCGTGTTCGCGTACGGATCGAGGATCGCATCCCGGTTCAGCTCCTTGCGCCGATCCCGCTGCGCTGGATCACTCCGGGGCGGAGGATCCCCCTTCCGCTTCGGCGGCGCCACCGCTTCGAGCGACACCTCGAGCCGCGCGTCGCGGTCTCGGGGCACCTCGATCGCGCGTGGCTTGTGCCCCGACAGCTCGAGGCGCATCGGCGTGGACCCTTCGGCGCGCTCGAGCTCCATCGACAGCGGCGTCACCCCCACCAGCTCCCCGGTGTCCTCGCGCAGCAGCCGCGCGCCGGATGGAGAGGAGAGGACCTCGAGGCGGAGCGGCGCCATCTGCGCAGGCTCGGGCGCAGGTTCGGGCGAGACCTCTACGGCCGCAGCCGTGTTCGTGTTCGTGTCGGTGACGGTGACGATGGGCGCCGGGCTCTCCGGTTCGACGGCGGAGGTGGCCTGCACGGGGCGCGAAGTGGGCATGACCAGCGCCGCCACGAGGGCGATGGCAACGGCCACCGCGCCCACGCCGCTGGCCGCGAGGAGCCCCCATCTCCGGCCCGGGCGGGGCGGGGGCAGACCGGCCGCGCGCAGCTCCGCCTCCGAGAGCTCGGACGAGAGCGCGCCCTGATCGCGCAGCAGCTCCGCCACCTTCGCCATGGACTGCGGGCGGTCGGAAGGGCTCTTGGCCAGGCACGCCATGGTCAGCGCGCGCAGCCCGGGCGGGATGAGCTCGCCGCTCACGGCGTGCTCGGGCAGCTCGGGCACGGGGAGCGAGACCACCATCATCGCGAGCTGGACGAAGTTCTGCGCTTCGAAGGGCAGCTTCCCGGTGAGCAGCTCATAGAGGATGGTGCCCAGCGCATAGATGTCGCCGCGCGCGTCGGTGCCGGTGCCGGAGGCCTGCTCCGGAGACATGTACGCCGGCGTGCCGATGATCATCCCCTCGATGGTCTCGGGCGTGGCCACCGTGGGCTCCTGCTCGAGCTTGGCCACGCCGAAGTCGAGCACCTTGACGAAGTCCGGCTGCCCGCCGCGCTCGGTGAGGAAGACGTTGTCCGGCTTGAGGTCGCGGTGGACCACGCCCACCCGGTGCGCGGCCTCGAGCGCGTCCGCCACCTGCGCCATCACCCGGGCGATGCGCTCCACCTTCATCGGCGCGGCCTCGTGCTCCGCGCCGAGGGACCTGCCGGAGAGCAGCTCCATCACCAGGTACACCCGCGGGGGCCTGTCGGCGACGCGCTCCTCGACGAAGTCGTAGATCTCCACGATGTGCTCGTGGTTGACCGAGTTGACGGCGCGGGCCTCCTGGAAGAAGCGCGCCACCACCTCCTCGCGCGACGAGTACATCGTCCGCAGGACCTTGAGCGCCGCCCGCCGCCCGAGCCGGACGTGCCGCGCGGCGTAGACCTCGCCCATGCCGCCGCGGCCGATGAGGTGCTCCACCTGGTAGGTGCCGAGCACCTCGCCCTCGCGCAGCATCGCGCCCGCGCCGCTCAGACGCGCCGAACCGCCCGCGGCGGCGGGGTCACCTGCGCGGGAGTTTTCGACCGATGGCGTCAGCGGGACCTGCGTCTCCGCCAGCGCCTCCGGCCGGAGGCGGGGGGCATTCATCGACAAGGCCCGGCATCTTCGCCGCCCCGACGCGAAAGGTGAACGCTCTTCGTACCGGGAGCCTTCGGCCGCCCGGACGGCTGTGCTACAGGCCGCCGCGCATGCCGGCCTCGAGACCCCCGCCAGACCGCATCGCGCTCGACGCCACCCTCTGGGACGAGCCCACCACCGGCATCGGCCTCTACGTCCGCCAGCTCACCCGCGCGCTGCAGGCGCAGGGCACCCACGTGGTCCGGCTCGGGGCGAGCGTCTCCGGCGAGTACCCGCGCGGCACCACCGGGAGGACGGCCTGGACGCTCGGCGGGCTGCCGGAGGCGCTGCGGCACTCGGAGGCGGCGCTCTTCCACGCGGCGGGCAACTTCAACCTCCCGCTCACCCGCGCGCCCGGCAAGGCGTACGTGCTCACCGTGCACGACCTCATCCCGGAGCTGCTGCCCCAGACCGTCTCGCGGGCCTTCCGCTGGCAGTTCCGGCTCTGGCTGTCGCGCAGTGCGGCGCTGGCGGACCGGATCATCTGCGTGAGCGCCCGGACCCGCGAGGATCTGCTCGCCCGCTACGACCTCGACGCGGACAAGGTGGAGGTGGTGCACAACGGGGTGGACCACGTGGACCGGGTGCCGCCGCCGGACGAGGTCGGTCAGCGCTACCTCGACGCGCTCGGGCTCCCCGAGCGGTTCGTGCTCTACGCCGGCTCGCTGGACGCGCGGAAGAACGTGGCGCTGGTGCTGGAGGCGATGGCTTCGCTGCGGCGCGATGGGCAGCCGTGCACGCTGGTCCTCGCGGGGCAGTCGTGGTTCGGCTCGGGCGCGGTGGAGCGGCGCATCGGCGAGCTGCGCGCGGAGGGGCTCGACGTGCGGCCTTTGGGCTACCTCTCCGCCCCGCTCTTCTATGAGGTGATGCGGCGGGCCTCGGTGTTCGCCTTCCCCTCCCGCTACGAGGGCTTCGGCCTGCCACCGCTGGAGGCGATGCGGCTCGGCGTGCCCTGCGTGGTCTCGGACGCGGGGAGCCTGCCGGAGGTGTGCGGGGATGCGGCGCTCTACGTCCATCCGGACGACGTGCAGGGGCTGGCGGTGGCGCTGGAGCGGCTGCTCGGCTCGGAGGCGGAGCGGCGGAGGCTGTCGGAGGCGGGCCGCGTGCAGGCGGCGAAGTTCACCTGGGACGAGGCGGCGGAGCGAACCCGCGCGGTCTACGCCCGGGCGCTCCCGTAGAGCGGTTGCGTCGGCGGTTGCGGACGCCCGCGCCCGCTTGTACGGGTTCGGGCCATGTCCGCCGACAACGCCGCCGCGCTCCTCGAAGCCGTCCGTGACGCCGCCCGACCCGGGATCTGGACCCAGGGGGTGAACCTCGCGCGGCAGGGCGCGGTGGTGCTCGAGTCGCAGAAGCCAGGCGAGGTCGAGCTGCGTGTGCGCGCCCCCGGAAGGCCCGTCCCGCTGAGCGTGACGCTCTACACAGAAGACCCGGACTGGAGCTGCGATTGCCCCGGGCGGGTGGACCCCTGCGAGCACGTCTGCGCGGCGGCGATCGCGCTCTCCAAGGCACAGACCCGGGACGCGCCGCTGCAGACGGCGGAGAGCAAGTGGTCGCGCGTGGTCTACCGCTTCTCGAGGGTGGAGGGCGGCGGGCTGTCCCTGCAGCGGGTGCTGGCCCACGCGGGCGGCACTCAGACGCCGCTGGAAGGAAGCCTCGCGTCCCTGGTGGCGAGCCCGGCGAAGGCGGCCACCCTCCAGGTGGAGCAGTGCGATCTGCAGGCGGATCGGCTGCTGGAGCGCCCGGTGCGTGGCGCGCTCCCGCCCGAGCGGTTGGATGCGCTGCTGCAGATCCTCGTGCCGGCGAAGAACGTGCTGCTCGACGGGCGGCCGGTGGCCATCTCCGAGGAGGTGGTGGTGCCGCGCGCGCGGGTCGAGGATCGCAGCGGCGAGCTGGTCATCACCCTCCTGCGCGATCCGCGGGTGCAGGAGGTGGTGAGCGCAGGGGTGGCCTTGTGCGGCGACACGCTCAACCGGCTGGGCGAGACGCAGACCGCGGGCGCGTGGCTGCAGAACCTCCCGCTGGTGCGCTCCTTCCCCGCCGACCAGCTCAGCGAGGTCGCCTCGCGGGTGATGCCGGACATCGCGCGCCGGTTCCCGGTGGAGATGCGCTCGAAGCGCCTGCCGCGGGTGGACCGGGAGCTGCGCCCGCGCGTGCTGCTCGAGCTGAACCAGGTGGAGGCGGGGCTCTCGGTGCTGCCCACCCTGGTCTACGGCTCGCCGCCTTCGGTGCGGATCGACAACGGGCGGATGGTCTACCTGCGCGGCGCGGTGCCGGTGCGCGACGAGGCGGCGGAGACGAAGCTCGTCCACCAGCTCCGGGACGAATTGGGCCTCGTGCCCGGCCGGAGGATGACGGTCTCGGGCCCGGAGAAGGTGCGCTTCGCCGACAAGCTGCGGAAGTGGCGGGGCGGGCTCACCGGCGACGCGGCGGCGGGGTTGGGCGCGAACGTCAAGCTTGTCCCCAATCTGGACGTCCGGGCGACGCCAGGCGAGGGCGTGCGCTTCGACCTCACCTTCCGGCTGGAGGGCGAGGGCGCGGGGGCGGGCGAGCGGACGGTGGACGCGGGCGCGGTGATCGCCGCCTGGCGCGAGGGCCTGGGGCTGGTCCCCATCGAGGGCGGAGGCTGGGCGCCCCTGCCGCGCGCGTGGCTCGACAAGCATGGGCAGCGGGTGGCGGACCTTCTGGCCGCGCGCGATCCGGCGGAGGGAAAGGTGGCGCCGTACGCGCTGCCGGAGTTGGGCGCGCTCTGCGAGTCCCTGGAGCAGCCGCCCCCGCCGGGCCTCGAGCGCCTCGCGCCCCTGGTGGAGGGCTTCGACAAGCTGCCCGAGCCGACCCTGCCCCCGGACCTGAACGCGACCTTGCGCCCCTACCAGCTCCAGGGCGTGGCGTGGCTCTCGTTCCTGCGGCAGACCGGGATGGGCGGCGTGCTCGCCGACGACATGGGCCTGGGCAAGACGCTGCAGACCCTGTGCGTGCTGGGGAAGGGGACGCTCGTGGTGTGCCCCACCAGCGTGCTCCCCAACTGGGAGGCGGAGGTGAAGCGCTTCCGTCCGGAGCTGAAGGTCGCCACCTACCACGGGCCCGGCCGCGCGCTGGACGACTCGGCGGACCTCACCCTCACGACCTACGCGCTGCTGCGGATCGACGCCGCACAGCTCGGCCAGAAGCGGTGGGAGACGGTGGTGCTCGACGAGGCGCAGGCGATCAAGAACCCGGACAGCCAGGTCGCGCGCGCGGCCTACGGGCTCGAGGCGCGGTTCCGGCTCGCGCTCTCCGGCACGCCTTTGGAGAACCGGCTCGAGGAACTCTGGAGCGTGATGCACTGGGCGAACCCGGGGCTGCTCGGAGGCCGCCGCGACTTCGACGAGCGCTACGCCCGCCCCATCTCGGAAGGCCGCGCGGACAGCGCCGAGCGCCTGCGCCGCCGCATCCGGCCCTTCGTGCTCCGCCGCCTCAAGCGCGACGTGGCCCAGGAGCTGCCGCCGCGCACCGAGAGCGTCCTCTACGTGGCGCTCGATGAGCGCGAGCGCGCCGTCTACGACGCGGTCTTTGCGGCCACGCGCGCAGAGGTGGTGAACCTGCTGGGCGAGGGCGGCAACGTGCTCAAGGCGCTGGAGGCGCTCCTTCGCTTGCGCCAGGCGGCCTGTCACGTGGCGCTGGTGCCCGGGCAGCAGGCGAAGAGCTCGTCCAAGGTGCAGATGCTGGTGGAGACCCTGGGCAACGCGGTGGCCAACGGGCACAAGGCGCTGGTGTTCTCGCAATGGACCTCGCTGCTCGACCTCATCGAGCCGGAGCTGCGCGCGTCCGGCCTCGACTTCACCCGGCTCGACGGCTCCACGCCGGATCGCGGCGCGGTGACCGAGAAGTTCCAGGCCGAGGACGGTCCGCCGGTGATGCTGCTCTCGCTGAAGGCGGGCGGTGCGGGCCTCAACCTCACCGCGGCGGATCAGGTGTTCCTCGTCGACCCCTGGTGGAACCCCGCGGCGGAGGCGCAGGCCGCGGATCGCGCCCACCGCATCGGCCAGGCGCGCAGCGTGAGCGTGTACCGGATGGTGTCGCAGGGCACGGTCGAGGAGCGGATCCTCGGTCTGCAGGAGAAGAAGCGCGCCCTGTTCGAGGCCGCGCTCGGCGACGCCACCGCGGCGGCAGGCCAGGCGATCACCCGCGAGGACCTGCTCGGGCTCTTCAATTAGCGCTGCAGCGTCTCGGCGGCCTTCTGCGCCACCTTCTCCAGCGCGGAGCGGTAGGTGGCCGCCACCTGCCGCGTCACCAGCCGCCCGGGGAGCAGCCGCGTCACCGCGTAGCCGAGCCGGTTCGCCAGGCCCGGCGTCTCCAGGTACGCCCGCGACTTGAAGGCGGCGATGGCGGCGGCGGCGCACTGGTCCACCGGCATCAGGAAGGAGCGCAGCGTGTTGAAGCGCTCCCCGGCGGTCATCTCGGTCTGGATTCCGCCCGGCGCGAAGATGGTGACCGACACGTTGCGCTCGCGCAGCTCGTGGTGCAGCCCGCAGCCGAAGTTCACCAGGAACGCCTTCGTCCCCGAGTAGGCCGACTGGTAGGCCACCGGCACCAGCCCCGCCATGCTGGAGATGAACATCAGCCCGCCGCCCTGGCCCTTCTGCTCGAGGTACGGCACCAGGTGCATGGTCATCCGCACCACGCCCTGCACGTTGGTGGCGAGCATCTGCTGGAAGCCCTCCCACGTGAGCTCGTCGTGCCGGCCGAAGTGGGTGACGCCCGCGTTGAGCACCGCCGCGTAGAGCTCGCGCCCGTCGGTGGCCTCGGCGAAGGCGCGGTCCACGTCCTCGGTCTTCGAGAGGTCCGCGGCCACCGTCTCCACCTCCACGCCGCCCTGCCGCAGCTCCTCGGCCAGCGCGCGCAGCTTGTCCTCCCGCCTCGCCACCAGCACGAGGTTGGCGCGGTGTTCGAGGGCGAGCTTGCGCGCGAGGTGCAGTCCGAGGCCGGAGGAGGCGCCGGTGACGAGCACCCAGCGGTGTCTGAATTCGAGCGGGGACGAGGTCAGGTCGAGGCGGTTCACGCGCTGCTTTCAGCAGATCCGAGACGGTTTTTGAAGCGGGGGGGTGGACCGGCAGCGATCCGCGGGATAGGTCGTCGCCATGTTCGGACGGTCCAAAAGGCAGAAAGAGCAGCAGCGGCAGCAGAAGAAGCAGGAAAAGGCCAGCAAGATGGCCGAGCGCAAGAAGGGCAAGAGCGAAAACCCGAGTGGAAACGTGGACTTGACCAACGTCGACTACTCGACGTTCACCGAGGACGAGGCTCCGGCCGCGCCTCGCGGGCAGGACTCGTAGCGGTCGTGGACCCGTTCCGCGGCTCCGGCGACTGCGCCTTTCGGGCGGGCGCCGGGGCACGCGTCGTCTTCTGATGGCTGGCCGGCCGGAGGGCAGGCGCCGCAAGGTGCTCGCGTCCGGCCCTGGCCTCTCCCTTTGTATTGCGCTGGGCCGCGGTCTTCGCCGCCGGCCGCCGGCGTTCGTATTCGCGCAGCACCTTGCGGACGTAGTGCTCGGTCTCGCCGTTCCGGGGCACGCGGTCGCGCACGGCGCCGGGCCCCGCGTTGTAGGCGGCCAGCGCCAGGGTCACGTTGCCGTCGTAGCGCCGGAGCTGCTGCGCGAGGTAGCGCGCGCTCCCGTCGATCGATGGTCCGGGGTCGAACGGGTCGGACACCTTCAGCATCCGGGCGGTGCCGGGCATGAGCTGCCCCGGGCCCATCGCGCCCGCGCGGGAGATGCGGTGCGGCTCGGTGCCGGATTCGATCTGCACCAGCGCCGCCAGAAGCCCCGGCGGCAGCTCGTGGCGGCGGGAGGTCTCCTCCACCAGCTTGCCGAGGTCGCCGTGCCCGCGCACGAGGCAGCGGGGCCGGTGCTTCGCGTAGTGCGTCAGGGCCTCGAAGCGCTCCTTCAGGAAGAAGGGCGAGAGGGGCCAGATGCGGCTGTTGCCGAAGAAGGCGACGGTGAGGTTGAACGCGCACAGCAGCGCGATGGGGAGGGTGGCGAGCAGGAGCCACCGCGGCAGCGGGACGGAGAGGCCCCGCGCCCGCCTCGAACCCTTCGCCCTGCGTCTGCCGCCGCGCGCCGCCACCGGAGGAGTCTACGGCCTCCGGCAAGTTTTCGTTCTAGCGGCGGTACTCCCAGTGCCACGGCTCGGACGGGACGGTGCGGGCGAAGCCGTACTTGTGCGCGTTGTTGGCCAGCCACCGGTACGTCGCCGAGGAGGTGGCGCCCACCTGGATATCCACCGCGATGCCGCCCTGGTGGTTCGAGTAGCCCGGTCTGGCGGCGAGGTTGCCCCGACCGGACACGTAGAGGTTGTAGAGGTGCTGCTGCTGGGCGTACGTCCGGAAGCCGCTGTTGACGTGCAGGTTGATCCCCGCGCGCCGCGCGTCCGCGTGCATCCGGTTGAAGGCGTCCGCCGCGTCCGAGCGCATCTTGTGCCCGTTGGGGATGGACTTGACGGTGATCGACCGGGCCACGCCGTTGACGTAACCGGTGACCCTCGTGCCCCCGCCGCCGCCGGTCCCCGGGTTGGTGACGGTCCCCGACGCGTGGATGCCCAGCTTCGTCCAGGTCTTGGGCCCGACCACGCCGTCCTGCGCCAGCCCGCGGCTCTTCTGGAAGGCCTTCACCGCGGCCAGCGTCTTCGGGCCGAACACGCCGTCCGCGGTGCCCACGTTGAACCCGAGCTGGTTGAGCCGCTTCTGAAGCTGCGTCACCGGCGTCCCGCGCGCGCCCTGCCGCAGCACCGGACCGGACCCACCCGGGGGCGGGGCGTTCAGCTTCGCCCACGTCTTCGGCCCGACGATGCCGTCCTGCACCAGGCCCTTCGCCCGCTGGAAGGCCTTCACCGCGGCCAGCGTCTTCGGCCCGAACTGCCCGTCGATGGTGCCCGGGTTGAAGCCCGCGGCCTTGAGGCGCTGCTGGAGCGTGGTGACCGCGCTGCCCCGCGCGCCCTGGCGAAGGACCGGCTGCGAAGACGAGGTGGAAGCGGCGGTGCTGGAGGCGGTGACGCGCATGGTGACGATCTCCCCTGGCGCCGGGCTCCACTTTCTTGTCGGCGCAGGGGGATTCTCAGATCCGGGGCGCCGTGGTTTCTGTCGGAGGATGTGGTTGTAACGGTCCTTTGCGTCCCCGCATCGCGCGCGAGGGGGCGCAGATGGTTGGAATACAAAGCGAATTCACCGCAGCCGGGCGGAGGTGGCGCCCGCTTGCCGCAGGTCATTTTTCTTCCGGAGCCCGAAGGCCCGAAGGCCCGGAGGCCCGGTCAGATGGCCCAGGCCACGCACACGGCGGCCAGCGCCAGCACCGCGTAGCTCGCCCGATCCCGGATGGCGAAGACGATGGGATCGTCATGCATGTGGCCGCGGTGGGCGATGAGCCACACCCGGCTCACCCAGTAGAGCAGCAGCGGCACCAGGGCCCAGAGGCGCTCGGGGTGGGTGTACAGGCGGGTGACCGCGTCCGAGCTCACGTAGAGCGCGAACACGAGCACGGCGAGGTACCCGGCCGAAGGTCCCAGCGCCTGCAAGAGCTCGAGGTCGGCAGCGCGGTAGCCGCGGCCGTGGGCGTCCTCGCGTCCAGCCCTTCGCAGCGCGTGGAGCTCCGAGTAGCGCTTCACGAAGGCGAGGCTGGTGAAGAGGAAGAGCGAGAAGCCCAGCAGCCACTCGGAGACCAGAAGGCCCGTGGCCACGCCGCCGCCGATGATCCGCAGCGTGTAGAGCCCCGCGAGCAGGAGCACGTCCAGCAGCGCCACCCGCTTGAGCACCAGGGAGTAGGCGAGGGTGACGCCGTAGTACGCGCCCAGCACGGCCGCGAAGGCGGGCAGGACCCAGAGCGCGAGGGCGAAGGCACCGACCAGCAGCAGCGGCGCGGCGATGAGCCCGGCGCCCAGGGGGAGCTCGCCGCTGGCGAAGGACCGGGTGCGCTTGCGGGCGTGGGCCCGGTCCGACTGGAGGTCGAGCAGGTCGTTGAGGAGGTAGACGCTCGAGGCGCAGAGGCAGAAGGCGACGAACGCGAGCAGCGCGCGCAGCCACACGCCCTCCGAGGCCGCGTGCCCGAGCAGCGGCGGGAGCAGGACCAGCGTGTTCTTCACCCACTGGTGGGGCCGCAGCGCCCGGACCCACGCGCGCGCGGACGCGGTCTGCTTCGACGCCGGCCGGACCTGCCCGTGAGCGGCGCGGGCCTCGAAGGGGAGCTCGAGGTGGGAGGCCACCTGCTCGAGCAGGGCGGGCGGCGCGGATCCGGTGAGGGTGACGGTGCGCCCTTCCGCTTTCGCGGCCTGTATCCGGGAGAGGAGCGGCTCCCGCATGGGCAGCGAGGCTGGGTGAAGTGCGCCCCCTTCGGCCAGCTTCTCCCCGAGGTACGCCCGGCCGCGGAGCCGCCAGCCCGCGAGGTGGAGCAGGCTCGAGGGCCTTCTGCGCAGGTGCGCGAGCCCCGCCTCCAGCACCAGGTCGGTCCGCAAGAGGTCCTCGGCGCGCACCACCACCGGGGCCGTTTCGGAGGCCGGCGGGTTCGGGAGCGCGTCGATCGGTGCCGGGAGGCTGGACATCCGGCCCAAGGTAACGGTCGGGCCGCGAGGGTGTCCATAAAGCGAGCGGGTGATGCGGCGAGGTCGCGCCCGGCCGGCTGGCGCCCTCCGGAGCCAATCAAAGGTTGCGGTAATTCTCGTGACGTCGTTCGATTCGCGCCTTGACGATGCGTCCTCCGCCCGTACGCCTTCTCGGGGTGCTGTGTCTGCTCGCCGCGACGGCGTGCCGGACCACACCGTCCACGTCCGCCCCCCCGTCCGGTGCCTCGGAGCAGAGCGCCCGGACGCCCTCGCCTTCGGACGGGGCCATCCGTCTCACCCTGGTGGCCACGAGCGATCTGCACGGCTGGGTGCACCCGCTGGTGACCACGCTGCCGGACGGGCGCGAGCTGCGCGAGGGGGGCCTGGCCGCCTTCGCCGGCTACCTCTCCATCCTGCGCGCGGAGAACCCCGGGGGCGTGCTCCTGCTCGATTCGGGCGATCTCTTCCAGGGCACGCTGGCGTCGAACCTGACCGAGGGCGAGGTCGTCATCTCGGCGATGAACCACCTGCGCTACGACGCGGCGGCGCTCGGCAACCACGAGTTCGACTACGGGCCGCTGGGACCTGTGTCGGTGGCGACGGCGCCGGGGCAGGATCCCTTCGGGGCCCTCAAGAAGCGGCTCGAGGAGGCGCGGTTCCCGCTGCTGGCGGCGAACATCTACGACGGGAAGAGCGGGGCGCGCCCCGCGTGGCTGGGCAACGACGGCACCGCGCTGCTCGAGGTCGCGGGCGTGAAGGTGGGGCTCATCGGCCTCATCACCCCGTCCACGCCGTCGGTGACCAACCCGGTGAACGTGACCTCGCTGCGCTTCGGGAGCCTGGTGCCGGTGACGGTGGACGCCGCCGCGAGGCTCCGGGAGAAGGGCGCCGAGGTGGTGCTGGTGCTCGCGCACGCAGGCGGCAAGTGCGGCGCGTTCGACGACCCGCGGGACCTGTCGAGCTGCGACCTGGAGAACGGCGAGATCTTCGAGCTCGCGCTCGGGCTGCCGGAGGGGACGGTGGACGCCATCCTCGCCGGCCACACGCACTCGGAGCTCTCGCATTCCGTGAACGGCGTGCCGGTGATCGAGTCCCGCGGGCTCGGGCGGAGCTTCCACGTGATGGAGCTGTTCGTGGACCCGAAGAGCCGCAGGGTGCTGCCCGAGCGCACGGTGATGGGCCGGGCGATCCCCATCTGCGAGAAGGTCGACGCGGACCGGGGCATCTGCGACACGCGCGTGCTCAAGGCCGAAGGGGCCGGCGCGCTGGTGCAGACGACCTTCCGCGGCCAGAAGGTGGTGCGCGATCCGTCGATGGAGGCGCTGATCGCCCCGGCGATGGCGCTGGCGGCGGCGGAGCAGGCAAGGCCGCTCGGGTTGACCGCGCCGGAGGGGATGACGCGGCACTACGAGGCGGAGAGCGCCCTGGGATCGTTCCTCGCCGACACGCTGCGCGCGCTGGAGGGGGCGGACGTGTCGCTGCTCAACCCCGGCGGCCTGCGCGCGGACCTGCCGGCGGGCCCGGTGAGCTACGGGACCGTCTACGAGATCATCCCCTTCGACAACACAGTCTCGGTGATCACCGTGACAGGGGACGAATTGCGGCGGCTGCTCCACGCGGCGTACGGCGCGCACAAGGGCGTGTTCCAGGTCTCCGGGCTGAAGGTGACCCTGAACAAGTGCCCGGGCTCGGGCCGGATGAAGGCGGTGACCCTCGCGGACGGCAAGCCGTTGGTGTCCGAGCGCCGCTACCGCGTGGTGGTGCCGGACTTCCTCGCGCGCGGCGGCGACGGGCTGGGGCCGGTCCTGGACTCGCTGCCGGAGGGCCGGGTGGACCTCGGCGTGGAGAGGCCGCTGAACTTCCGGGACGCGCTGGTGGACCACTGGCAGAAGCTGGGCGAGCCGCTGGTGGCGCCGCCGCCCGGGCGGATCGCGTTCCAGAACGGGACCGAGTGCAATCCCGGCGAGCTCGTGCCGCACCACTGACGCCCGCCGCTGAGGCATGATCCGTCAATATTGAGCGATACTTGCATCGCGGACCGATATGGACGCGGCATTATCGCTGCTGTCGGCTATTATCGGTCAAAAATGGTGACGGCATTCCGAGAGGCATTCTGGGAGCAGGTGCGGTTGCCGGCGGGGGTAACGCTGTCCCGAATCGACTCGTTGGTGATTTCCCGAAGAGGCCGCGGCGGGGCTGTGGTCGTGGACCTCTGCGAGCTTCGGTACCGCGAGCGCGTCGTCCCGCTCCTGCTGGAATGTCGGCCGCGGATGCTCCCGGGGGACGCCGCGCCGCTCAAGCACAGGTTGGACGCAACGGCGAATGAGCTGCGGCTTCATCGGCAACGATCCTTCACCCCAGCGGTTGCCACCCAGAGCGCAGGTCCTCAGACCATCGACGCGTGCGCTCGGCTGGGCCTCGGTCTCTTCGATCTGCGCGGGACGGCGCTCGTCGAAAGTGGCGGGGTGTACCTGCACGTCGTTGGAAGCCATCGTGCCCCTCCTCCAGTGCGAGAGGTTCGCCTCTTCCGCGGGAAGCACGGGCGGATCGTGCGGATGCTTCTGGCTCAGCCGGATCACGTCCGCACCGTCCGACTGCTGGCCGAACAGGTCGAGAGCTCGTACGCCAACGTGCATGGCGCAGTGGAGGCCCTCGTGCGGCTCGGATACGTCGAGAAGCTCGGAGGTCACCGCGGCATTGCCGTGCGTGATCCTGCCGCCTTGTTGCGCGCCTGGATCGCCAGCGGCGAGCCCACCGCGCTGGCCATTGAGCGATTCAACGCGCGGGACACGTCAGCGGCGGCGCTCAGCGAGGGCGCGCGGCAGCTCGCGGGCCGCGGGATCCGAAGTGTCTTCAGCCTCGGATCGGCCCTGCGCGAGGACGAGCGGTGGGCCTCGGCATTGCCACAGGGGCTGTACTGCGACGCCTCCTCCGACATCCTCCAGGAGGCCTTCGCACTTCGGCCCCACACGCCGTTCAACTTCTTCATTCTTCGCCCAGAGCCTGCCGCGAACACCGAAGCGGGTGGCATCTACTTCGCCACGCGAGAGGTGGAGAGCGGCTCGGGCGTCTGTCTTCCCCAGTTGATCGTGGACCTGAATCGCATGGGCGGAAGGAGTGTGGAGCAGGCCGAACGGCTGATGGAAGCCTGGTCGCGCTCGCTTCCGCTCCGGAGCCCGTGATGAACGAGGAGGAACGCTTCGAGGCGGTCCTGCGCGAGCTATCGCTATTGCTCGACGCGCTCGGGGACCTGAAGCAGCGGGCGGTCTTGATCGGCGGGCAGGTCCTGGCGCTCGAGTCGAAGCGTCGGGGAGGCACCGGTGTCATCCTCGTACGGACGGATTCGGGAATCGAGGTGGCGCGAGGCTTCACGATGGAGCCCGACCTCTTGTTCGACCTGGACGAGAACACCTTCGGAAGCGAGCGGCTGACGGAGGTCCTCTACCAGCGGGGCTATCGGCGTCACGGGAGGGAGTTCCGGTGGGTCAAGCAGCTTCCGGGAGGGGGAGCCGGCGTGACGATGGAGCTCGACTTGTTCGCGCCTCAGGGGGTCGAAAAGGAGATGCTTCCTACTCCGATGACCCCGCTACCGGATGCGGAGCTGGTGCTGAAGCACAGCGACCGGCTCATGGTTCGCGTCGGCGAACATCGCCTCGAGGTACAGGTCCCGGATCCGGTGGCCTTTCTCGCCCTCAAGCTGCGCGCGAAGCGGGAGCATCGACCGACGGCAAGCAAGGACTGCTTCGATCTCTACGCCTACGTTCGGTTGGTGGGAGCGGACCAGGTAGGTCAGCGGCTGAGAGAAGCAGGCAGGGTGGGAGAGCGGATCCGGAATGAGCTTCTGGCCCTCTACGGGCACACCAGCTCACCGGGGGTCCTGGACGTTCTCGACTACGCAGGGCAGCTCGGTTCCGACGAGAGCGGATTGCTCGCGCAGGACGTGGTCGATGTGTTCTCCGATGTCGCGGGCTGCTGAATCGCGCTGCCTCCGAGGCCGATTTACCGGCCCCGGAGCGCATTCCGATGTCAGACCCCTCCGCTAGCCTGCAGGCGGTTGGTCTGAGGAGGGAAGAACACATGCTTTACAAGGTCACCCCGATGATGCCGGCGCCGCAGGCGCAGCAGCAGAAGGCGGCGGCGAAGGCTCGGGAGCCGGGGCAGCCGCGCAAGAAGCGCAAGACGGCCATCTACGACGCGGACGGCAACGAGGTGCTGATCACCCTCATGTGCCTCAAGTGCCGGTCGATGCGGCCGCTGGCGCAGTTCGGGCTGCGGAAGATGGCGGACGGCGCGATCCGGAACCAGCCATGGTGCCGCACCTGCCGCGGCGCCACCGGCGGAAAGAAGAAGGAGCAGGCCCGGGCGGCGGAGGCTGCGGCACCCGTGTTGACCGTCGCCGCCCAGCCCGAGCCGGTGCTGCACGCGGTGACGCCTGCGCCCGTGGCGGAGCCGGTGGTGGACGCGGCGATCAGCGCCGTGGAGGCCGCCGTCTTCGGCAGCGATCTCTGATCCGGCCCCGGCCGGACGCACTACTGCGGTAGCGGCCGCTTCTCGCGCACGCGGGGGGCGGAAGGGGAGAGATCCATCCTTTGGCGTTCGCGCCTGCGGCAGAATCGGCCGTGGGGCGTCGCGGCGTGTCCGGGTGCCCAGGCGGGGTGAGCGACGGGATGAGCGAGTCGACGCTGCGGGGTACGGATGGGGCCGACGAGCCGGGGACCTGGTTCGTCCGCTTCAAGGAGGCGCCGGAGGCGAAGGTGCGCCTGTACCTCTTCAACCATGCCGGTGCCGGGGCGAACGCGTTCTTCCCCTGGGCCTCTGCGCTGGCGCCGGAGGTGGAGGTCTGGGGCGTGCAGCTCCCCGGGCGCGAGCGCCGATTCGCCGAGCCCTTCCTGCTCGACCTCGAGGAGGCGGTGCTGGAGCTGGCGGACGCCTTCGAGCGCGCGCCGCCGCCGTCCCATCAGCGGTGGGCGTTCTTCGGGCACAGCATGGGCTCGCAGCTCGCGTTCGAGCTGGCGCGGGAGCTGCGGGGCCGCGGGGTGGGCGAGCCTGCGCACCTCGGGGTGGCCGCGCGGGTGGCGCCGCACCTGCCCCTGCCCCGTCCGCCGGACGTGATGGCGTGCCCGGAGGAGGAGCTGCTCGCGTTCCTCGAGAGGCACTACGGCGGCTTCCCGAAGGCCCTGCGCGAGGCACCGGAGCTTCGGGCGGCGTTCCTTCCGCAGCTCCGCGCAGATCTGGCGATGCTCTTCTCCTACGCGTACGTGGAGGAGTCGAAGCTCTCGTGCGCGATGACCGCGTACTCGGGCGAGGAGGACCTTGGCGTCTCCGCTGCCGGCGTGGCCGAGTGGGGACGGCACACGGACGGCCCGTACGCGCACCGGATGGTCCCGGGCGACCACTTCTTCATCCACGGGGCGCGCGAGGCGTTCCTCGAGGTGTACCGGCGCGACC
>CAZCWA010000019.1:0-21773 GCA_964502265.1 uncultured Myxococcaceae bacterium
CAGTCGGCCTCGGCGCACGCGGGATCGTTCTCCGGGAAGTTGAGCGAGAGGTTCTCGATCAGCGGTCCGCCGCCCTCCTCGTCGAGGTTCAACCGCGGGTCGTCGGAGGTGCCTGGCTGGCCCCAGTCGAAGGCGTAGCCCTGGGCGGGGTTGTTGCGCCGCACCCGCTCCGCGTAGCCGTTGATGTCGCCGGACGTCTTGCCGGCCGCCCCTTCGTCGAAGAAGGAGAAGAGCCCGGAGCCTGGCCGCACCAGGTGCAGGTCGAGGTCCACGTTCGCATACGCGTTCATCCGCCCGTTCCACGAGGCCTGCACCACCAGGTCCTCCTTCACCGCCGCCACGAAGCGCAGCGTGGTGGAGGACGCGTGTCCCTGCTGATCGGTCACCGTGAGGCGGACCTCGTAGGGCCCGGTGGCCACCGGGGTGAAGAACGGCGTGGGCGTGTTGGCGCCGGAGAGCGCGACTTGCGAGGCGCCCGGCGGGGTCTGGGTGATCGTCCATGCGTACGTGAGCCCGGTGCGCTGATCCTCCGGATCGGTGGTGCAGGTGCGGAGGTTGGACGCGTCGCTGATGGCGCTGAAGCGGACCTCCGACATCGGCCGCACGTCGCGGGTGGTGCTGAAGTCGTAGCCCTCCGCGGGCGGGACGAGCAGCGGATCCCAGTGCGCCTTCGTGTCGTACCGGATCTCCATCTCGCCGGCGGGCCGCACGCGGGTGATGTTCGCGCAGAGCTGCGGCGGCAGGTTCGGCCCCAGCTTGCCCGACAGCGCCACGCGCACCTCGGGCTGGTCCGGATCGTCGGTGCGGATCACCACCGTGGCCTGGTAGTCGTCCTGCGCCTCCGAGGTGGGCTTGAAGCGGATGGAGACCGTCTCGCCGGCGCGTCCGGCGATGAGGCGGGCCGGGCTTCCGTCGGGCGCGGTGTCCGGGAAGTCGATCCCCTGGGCGAAGGTGAAGGCGGCGGCGTCCGGGCCTTCGATGGCGAGCTGCGTGAGCGCCATCTCCACCTCGCCCTCGTTGATGATCGCGATCGTGGGCAGCTCGGTCACCGGCAGCATCACGGCGCGCTGGAACGGCTCCTCCCCGAAGCCGATCGCAGGCGGCGATTGCGTGGCGGTGCCGCGGCAGCGCTTCTGGGTGAGGCACTCGGGGACGACGTTGAGAATGGGATGCGCGCCGTCGCCGGTCAAAGGCAGGCGGAGCTCCGGTCGCTCCTCGTCGTTGCTGCGGATGACCAGCGTGGCCTCGTAGCGCTGGCGCACATCCGGCGAGAAGCGCACCCGGAAGGACGCGTCCGAGAGCTCGGGGACGACCTCCACCCCCTGCACGATCTCGAACGCATCCGGGTGGGGGCCTTCGATGGAGAGTCCGCTGATCACCACCGGCGAGTTGACCTGCGCCTCGAGCTTCACCGGCAGCTCGGCGGAGAAGCCGACCTTCACCTCGCCGAAGCCGAGCTGGTTGGGCGACACGGCGATGACCGGCTTCACCCGGTTCAAGTCGTCGTCGCACCGGCAGGCGCCGAACAGGAACGGGAGCGCGGCGAGAGGGACCAACAGGGCGCGGGCGTTCATGAAGTGCGGCAGTGTAGCAGACAGGGGGAGGGGCGCCGGAAAGGTTGACCCTGCACGGCCCCTGTCGGATAAACAGGGAGAAGTCCTCACGTCGCGCACCTGCGACAGTTTCGGAGATCGGGATGGCTGGCACCGACAAGCGCAAGCAATCGCTCTACTTCCCCGAGGAGATGCTGAAGGAGATCCAGGAGGAGGCGACGCGGCAGGATCGTTCGCTGTCCTGGGTGGTCCAGCAGGCGTGGAAGCTCGCGCGGGAGAGGATCAAGTCGTTCCCTGCCGTGAACGACGTCACCGGCGACGAGCTGCCGGACCGTCGCGAGGAAGGGTGAGCATGGCGGGGACGGATCACCGCAAGCAGTCGCTCTACTTCCCGGAGGACATGCTCCAGGAGATCCAGCGCGAGGCGACCCGGCAGGATCGCTCCATCTCCTGGATCGTCCAGCAGGCGTGGCGGGTGGCCCGCGCGGACATCCGGAAGATGCCGTCGGTGAACGACGTGCTCGGTTCGGCGGCCTCGCCTTCCACCCCGTCGTCGCAGTCGTAGCGGGCGCGCGCCGAACGCAGCAAAGCCCCGGTGACCGTCGGTTCGGTCCCGGGGCTTCTTCGTGCGCGCAGCGAGGGCGCCGGCCCGGAGGCCCCCGTCAGTCCTCGGGCACCTCCGGCACCGCGCAGTTCACCAGCTTGATGGGGCTGCGGCAGGCGTCTTCGCCGGCGTAGCCGGGCGCGGTGAGCTCGGGGCTGACGCAGCGGGTGTGGTCCGCGGCGTACACCGGAAACGCGCTGTCCGGGCTGCCGTACCGGGCGGACAGGTACGCGGCGGTAATGTCGTTGTCCACCCCGCCCTCCTTCTCCGCCACCACCGTGCCCAGGTCCGCGCGCAGCGGCGCGAGCATGGTGTAGCCGTCGCCGCCGCCGAGGATGAACTCGGTCAGCGCCATCCGCACCGTCTCCTCGCCCGAGCGGCTCAAGGTCCTATCGCCCACGCGCAGCCCGGTCACCCGCTGGCCCACCGGGCGCGCGCAGTCCACCCGGACCTCGGTGCCCGCCGCGCCCGCCACCTGCAGGAAGCGCCCGGGAGGAGACGAGACCTGCGAGCCGGCCGGGAGCAGGCCGGAGACGGAGTGCTCGAAGACCTCGAAGAGCACCGACTCCTTCACCGCCACCGAGTAGACGAAGTTCTCGAAGAGGAGGATCTGGTGGATGTCGCCGAGGGTGACCGCGCCCTGGGGCAGCACGTTCCGGGTGAGGCACTGGCCGTCCGCGCCCACCACCCCACCCTCCGCGCGGATGGCGCCGCCGTTCACGATCGCCAGCTCCACCGGGCGGCTGCCGCTGAACGCGTCCACGAACGCCTCCGCCGCGAGCCGGGCGATGCCGTTGTTGGCGTGACGCGCGTTGGGACGGTCGAGGTAGACGTCCCCGTCGATGTAGCCGGCGATGCGCTCCGGGTTCTCCACCAGGCCGCCGCACGGCTCGTTGTACGCGAGGCACCCCGAGGAGAGAGGCGCCACGATGGCCGCGGTGAGGGCGGCGAGGAAGAGCGGGCGGATCACAGTTCACCTCGGACGGTGAGGAAGCCGGAGATGCCCTCGCGGGGGATGGCGCCGCGCATGCGGTCCGGACGCGGCACGTCGTCCGTCCAGTCGAGGTCGAGCAGGTTGTGGCCGGACACGGTGACCTCCACGTGGTCGAAGAGCTTCTGCGTGCGGAGCTGCGCGCCCATCAGCGCGTACGGCGGCAGGCGGTAGCGGCGCAGGTACTCGAGCTCGGTGCGGCTGTTGTTGCGGCGCTCGACGCCGATCTTCACCAGCAGATCGAAGTTCAGCCACGCGCCGATGGGCATGCTCATGCCCGCGTTCACCCGGAGCTGCGGCACGTCGGTGAGCAGCGGCAGGTCCGCCTCCAGATCCAGCGCGCGGAACCAGCTCGCGTTGACCCAGGTGATGGCGCGGTCCGAGGCCTCGAGCCTGGCCTCGCCCTCGGCGCCGAAGACGCGGACGCCCGCCGCCCGGTTGCGCAAGGGGACGACGTTGCCCGAGTCGTCCACCGCCGCGATGGGGTTGGAGAAGCCCTCGTAGAAGAGGTTGCCGCGAACGCGCACGCGCGCATCGCCCGCGGCCTGGATGAGGTCCGCGCCCAGCTCGAGGGTGTCCACCGTGGCCGGATCCACCGCCGGGTTCCCGCGGAAGCGGCCCTGGTTGTAGGTCGCGTCCGGCACCGCCTCCACCAGCTCCGAGATCGTCGGCGCGCGGAAGGCCCGGCCGTAGAGCAGCTTGAGCACCAGCGGATCGCTCACGCTCCAGACGATGCCGGCGCGCGGATTGAAGGACGGCACGAAGGCCCGGCCGGTGATGTTCCCATCCAGGTCGGTGGTGGGGAGCTGGACCGCGTCCACCCGGAAGCCGGCGGTCACGGTGAGCGGATCGACGATCGCCCACTGGTCGTGCACGTAGAGCCCGGCCATCGTCCGGGAGGTGGCCACGCCCGCGGCCAGCTCCTGCGGCCAGGCAAACTCCTCGGTGGGGCGCCGGAAGCTGCCGCCCAGGTACTCGGCCACGTTGCCGTTCTCGTCGAGCAGGTGGTTGGTCTCGTACGCGTAGGAGGACAAGGACGCCTGCTGCACCTGGAGGCCGACGCTGAGCCGGTTGGTCTCGAAGAGCTGCAGGTCCATGCCCACGTCCGCGGAGAGGCCGTAGGTGGTGGCGCGGGTGCGCTCGAGCAGGCCCTCCGCCCGGGCCTCGCCGGCGACCTCGTAGTCGCGCGGGGTGAGCTGGAAGAGGCGCGTGGTGCTCTGAAGCGTGTAGCTGGCGCGGGCGTGCGCGCTGATCCGCTCGCCGAAGGACTTCCGCCAGCCGGCGTTGCCGAGCAGCACCGTCCAGTGGAGATCGCTGTCCGCACCCACGGTGTCGTACAGGCCCACCAGCGCGGCGCGATCTTCATCCAGCAGGCGCAGGGAGAGGGAGACCTGGCCCACCGCTTCGGTCTCGTAGCGCGCGCCGGCACCCACGTTGACGAGCAGCCGCCGGTCGTTGGTGACGCCGGACGGATCGAGCGGTGTGCGCAGGCGCTGGCGGCGGGTCTCGAACTCGAGCGAGTCCTCGACGATGTGCTTGCGGTACCCCGTCTGGTTCAGCACGTCCGCGTCGCCGAAGAGGGAGAGCGCGCCGAACTTCTGGTGCGCGCCCACGTGGCCGCTGAAGGTGTCGAACGAGCCGCCGCTGGCCGCCGCGCGCAGGGACTCGTCCTCGCCCACCGTCACGATGTTCACCACGCCGAGGAACGCGCCGGTGCCGTGCAGCGCCGAGCCGGGGCCGCGGATGACCTCGATGCGCTCCACGTTCTCCACCGGGAGGTTCGCCAACGCGCGGCCGTCGTAGACGTTGTTGAGGGGCTGGCCGTTGAGGAGGAACGCGACCTCCGGATCGCTTCGCAGCCCGCGCACCGCCGTCCGGTGGAAGCCCTGCACGTCCCGGCTCACGGTGATGCCGGGGATGACGTCCAGCACGTCGTGCACGGTGCGCGCGCCCAGCGCCCGGATCTGCGCCCGCCCGTACGAGGCGGCGATGGCCGGCGCCTTCTGCACCTTCTCGTCGTGGCGGGTGGCCAGCGCCACCGTGTCCACCGCGGTGTAGAGGGCGAGCTCGTCCTCGAGGTCGGTAGAGGGGGGCTGCGTGTCGCCGCCTCGCGTCCCACCGCTCCGGGGAAGGTCTCGCGCGGGCGCCTCGGCGGGAACATCTGGACGGCCGGCCGCTGCCTTCGGCGGCTCCTCCACCACCGCGGGCTCCCTGGCAGGGGTCTTGCGCTGCCGGCTGCCGAAGATGGGATCGCCGCTCGAGCCGACGACCAGCACGCGCGCGGGGCGTTCCGCGGACGCGAAGAGCGAGACCTTCTCGCCGGTGCGCAGGGTGCCCTCGACGAAGTACTCCACCCCCGGAGGGACCAGCTTCTCCTGCGGGATGTAGCCCCGGTAGAGGTCCCCGTACTGCAGCTCCATCTGCGCGTCCGCGTAGTCGTCCGCGGGGCCGCGGTAGCGGATGACGACCTTCGCCACCCGCTGCGAGCCGATCAGGCTGCCTTCGATCTCCAGCGGCTGGCCGGCCGGCGCCTGCGCCCGCGAGGTGTGGAGGAGGACGGGCGGATCGTCCGCGCCGGCCTGCGCATGGGCTGGAAGGGGGAGCGCCAGCGTCACCGCCGCACAGAGACCGAGGCAGAGGGGCAGGCGCCAGTCAGGGGCCGGAGCGGAAAACCGTCCGTGTCTTCGCTGGGTTCGCGCGTTCAACTCGGAACGGATGGTCGGGCGGGCAGCGCGTCGGTGTCAACCTCGGGGGCGCTGGACGGGCCGGCGAATTTTTGCCCGCGTCACCGCCGCGTGACACCTTGGGCCGGCTTTGGCGCTCGACAACCCTTCGCTCTCGCTGCAGCTCTCGCTCTACCGCTCGCAGAAGGCGCGGATCGCGAGGCAGGTTCAGCCGGGATCGGAGGCCTTCCGCGCCTACGAGTCCCGCTACCGCCGGCGCACCGCACGCTTCGAGGAGGTCGTCCCCCTCTCCGCCGTCCACCGCGCGGTGAGCGAGGCGGACATCGTCTACGTCGGCGACTACCACACCCTCCGCTCTGCGCAGGACGCGTTCCGGGCGCTGGTGGAGGCGGCGCTGGCGGCAGGTGACCGGCGGGTGGTGCTGGCGCTGGAGTTCGTGGAGGGCCGGCACCAGGCGGTGCTCGACCAGTTCCTCGCGGGGAGGCTCACGCCGCGCACCTTCCTGCAGCGCATCGGGCACCCGTACCGGTCGGGCTTCGACATCTGGCCGGGCTTCCTCCCCCTCTTCGAGCTGGCGCGCGACAAGGGCCTCGAGGTCCGCGCGATCGATCTGCGTGCGAGCGGCCCCACCTCGCTGCGGCGAAGGGACGCGTACGCGGCGCGCCGGATCGCCGAAGCGGCGAAGGCGGCGGACCGGCCCCGGGTGATGGTGCTGATGGGCCAGTACCACGTGGCCCCGGGACACCTGCCGCGCGAGGTGGAGCGCGCCCTGGGACCTTCGCGGGCGCGCAAGGGGCTCGTCGTCTACCAGAACTGCGAGAGCGTCTGGTGGCAGCTCGCCCGCGGCGGCGGCGAAGGGGGCGCGGAGGCGGTGCGGGTGCGCGAGGGCGAGTACTGCCTCGTTCACACCTCCCCCGTGCTCTGCCAGCAGAGCTTCCTCGACTACCTCGAGGCGGAGGGCGACGACGCGCCTCTGGGTGAGGGGGCGGAGGCCCGCTTCTGCGAGCTGGCGGCGCTGGTGGCGAAGCTGCTGGGCGTGGACGTGCGCGAGGCGCTGGACGACGTGCGCGTGCTCGGCCCGGGCGATGCGCGGGTGCTGGAGACGATCACCGCGCGCGGGCGGCTGCGGGCGAAGGAGATCGACGCCGTGCGCCGCCACATCCTCGGTGGCGAGAGCCTCTATGTGCCGCGCGCGCGGGCGGTCTGGCTGGGGACGTCCTCGCTGAACCACGCCGCGGAGGAAGCCGCGCACTTCGTCCGCCACTGCGCGGTGGGGGACGGGATGGACCGGCCCCGCAAGGTCGCCGACGCCTTCTACGCGCGGTGCGTGGAGGAGGCGCTGGGCTTCTTCGGCTCGAGGCTGGTGAACCCGAAGCGCGCCTGCCGCAGCCTCGAGTCGTGGGCGCAGCTCTTCCGGGAGCGCAAGGGCGAGGAGCGCCAGATCGCCGCCTTCGTGCTCGCGCACAAGGCCGCCGAGGTCGACGCGGCCGCGCGCGGGGACTTCGCGGCCACCGCACGGCTGCTGCCCCTGCGCCAGGACCGGCTCTTCCACGCGGTGAGCCACGGGCTCGGGTACCTGCTCGGGGACGCGCTCCACCGGGCGTTCCGGCAGGGCCGCCTTTCACGCTCGGCGGTGCGTGCGCTCTTCCGCGATCCGCTGGACGACGCGCAGGCGGCCTACTTCGCGCTTCTGGCGAAGGTGTCGCTCAGGGCTGCGGCGGCGGCGGCTCCTCCACGCTCTCCGGCGGCCCCGCGCGCGGCAGATCCACGATGAAGGCGGCGCCCTTCCCCGGCTCGCTCTGCACGCGGATGCTGCCGCCCATCGCCTCGATGATCTGCCGCGAGACGTAGAGCCCGAGCCCCAGGCCCCCGTAGTGCCGCTCGGAGACGCCGCGCTCGAAGCGGCCGAAGATGCGCTCCAGGTTCTCCGGCGGGATGCCGATGCCCTCGTCCCGCACCACCAGGCGCGCCTGCGACGCGTCGGCGGTCAGCGAGACCTCGATCGGCCGGCCGGCGCCGAACTTGATCGCGTTGGAGAGCAGGTTCGTCACCACCTGGCCAATCCGCACCCGGTCGAACCGCCCGGTCACCTCCCCTTCCGCGTCCACCCTGAGGTTCGAGCCCGCGCGCTCCGCCTGCGGGGCCATGGCGTGCCCCGTCTCCCGGACGAGCCGGGCGAGATCCACGCCGTCCTCGAGCACCAGCGACATCCGGCCCTGCGAGATGCGCGACACGTCGAGCAGGCCGTCCACCAGCGCCGCCAGCTTGCGGACCTGCTGCTCGGCGATCTCCAGGTTGTGCACCAGCTTCACGCGCGGCTTCTGGTCCGGGCCGATCCCGTGCGCGTCCCGCTTGAGCGCGGCGATGCGCAGGGCCAGCGGCGTGAGGGGCGTCTTGAGCTCGTGGCTGGCGACGGAGAGGAAGATGTCGCGCACGTGCAGCGCCTCACGCAGGGCGGCGGCGTAGCGGCGCTCGTCCTCGACGTCGGTGTGGGTGCCGAACCAGCGGGTGATGCGCCCGCCCGCGCCGCGCACCGGCATCGCCCGCGTGAGGTGCCAGCGGTACTGCCCGTCCCACCTCCGCAGGGGAAAGGTCTCCTCCCACGGCTCGCCCGAGGCAAGCGCCCGTCGCCAGCTCTCCTGCACGCGCGCGCGCTCGGCGGGCTCCACCACGTCCGCGATGCCGAAAGCCACCGGCTGATCCGCGCCAGGGAGGTCGTTCCCGGTGTACTCGTACCAGCGCAGGTTGAACCAGGTGGCGCGCCCATCCGGCTCCGCCATGAAGGCGAGCTGGGCCATCGCGTCCGCGAGGGTGCGGAACTGGGCCTCGCTCTCGCGGAGCGCCAGCTCCACCTGCACCCGCGCGGTGACGTCGCGGGTGATGACCACCGCCAGCACCTGCTTGCCCGACTCGTCGAGCACCGGCGCCCCGCTGAAGGCGAAGTGCCACTCCCTCCCGGTGTCCGCGCGCCGGGCCCGGAGCTGGACCTCGTTCACCGTCTCTCCCCGGAGCACGCGCGAGACGGGCCACGCCTCCGTTGGCACCGGGCGGTCGTCCGGGGTGTAGAGCTCGAAGTGCTGGCCGAACCAGCGGAGGTTCCTCCGCATGTCCTCCGGCCCGTCGAACCCGAGGATGCGGGCCTCTGCGTCATTGACGAAGACGACCTCGCCATCGCCGTCGAAGACGAGGACCCCGTCCTGCATCGACTGGAACACGGCCTCGAGCTGCGCCCGGTTGCGGCGGAGCTCGTCCGCCAGCAGCTCCACCCGCCTGCGCGAGAGCACCTGGTCCGTGACGTCGAAGGCGAAGAGCGCGATGCCGTCGATCTCGCCCTGGACGTCGCGAGTGGCCTGGTAGACGAAGTTGATGAAGCGCTCCTCCACCGTGCCATCCGGGCGCGCCACCTGCACGGGAGCCTCGTTGGCGTTGTAGGACTGGCCGGTCCGGTACACCTGATCGACGAGGCCGATGAAAGGGTCCCACCGCGTGGGGTCGAAGACGTCTCGCACGCGCTTTCCCACCACGTCCCCGCTGCCGATGAGCTCGGCGTTGGCGGCGTTGGAGAGCGCGTAGACGTGCTCCGGCCCGCGGGTGAGCGCGATGGCGGCCGGCGCTGCCATGAACAGCGCGTCCAGGCGGGCGCGTTCGGCGGCGAGCTGCTCGCTGCTGCGTCTGGCGTTCTCCGCGCTGCGCTCTGCCGCCCGCCGCGCGTTCGTCTGTGTCTGCGTGAGCGCGAAGAGCAACAGGCTCACCGCCAGGCCACCGAGCGCGAGCGCCGGCACCAGCCCGCGCGGCGACGAGCGCTCGAGCACCGGCAGCGAGCCGAAGGCCAGCGTCCAGACGTGGCCCGATACGGAGGTGGTCACCGTCCGGGTGAGCTGCGGCGTGTGGGGATCGGGGCCTCGGACCAGGGACGCGTGCAGGAGGCGCTCGGGGTCCTGGCGGTCGCCGTCGTAGGCGCGGAAGCCCACCCGCGGCATGGCGTCCTCGCCGAAGATGCCAAGGAAGAAGTCGTCCGCGCGGAACGGCGCGTACACGAACCCGATGAGCAGGCGCCGCCGCTCCGCCTCCGTGTCCGGGATGATGCCGCCGCGGTAGACGGGCACGTAGAGAAGGAAGCCGGCCTGCTTCACCGGGTCTATCTCCTGGCGGAGCGTCACGCGTCCGGACAGCGCGGGGTTTCCGGTTCGCCAGGCGCGGTCCATCGCCGCGCGGCGGACCGGCTCGCTGAACATGTCGTAGCCGAGCGCCGCCCGGTTGCGCTCGTCCATCGGCTCGAGCAGGACGATGGGGAAGAGGTCCGGCACGTCGCGGATGGGGTGGACATGGTACTCCTCGATGGCCTCGGCGTGGACGCGCGCGTTCAAGGCGGCGACCCCCTCCGGCGACACCCGCTCCGCGAAGCCGAAGCCCTGGAAGCCCGAGTACCGTTCCAGCACCTGGTAGCGCACCATGAAGGCGCGGAAGTCCTCGCGTGCGACCTTGTCACCGCTGGCGGCGAAGAGCGCGGCGCCACCGCGGAGCATGTTCTCGTAGGTGCGGACCCGGACCCCGATCCGCTCCTCGGCCTCCCGGGCGGAGATCTCGAACTGCGTGCGCACCCGCGCGTCCAGCGTGCGCGACAGCCACAGGGTCGCACCCGCCGTCAGCAGCAGCGAGATGAGCAGCACCGCAAGGGGCGCCCAGGATCGGCGGGCCCCGCCCCGGATGTCACGGACGTCGCGTGGGTCGCGTGGGTCGCGTGGGTCGCGTGGATCGCGCACGTCGCGCGGCGCGTTCGACTCGCGGGGGCTGGCGGATTCGTCAGACAGGGCGCCCGGAATCTAGGCGCGGGCGGGGAACCGGGCGAGATCGATTGTGGCCCCCGCGCCCGCTGCGTCCACCACTCGTCGCACAGGCCCTCGTCAGAGGTAGCGCAGCCAGGCGGTGAGGATCGCCACCAGCGCGTCCTGCTTGCGGCGCAGCTCGGCCTCGTCCTTCAACGTCACGATGGCGCGGTCCTTCGAAGGCCACTCGAGCATCCCCTCCGGATCCGGCACCTCCATCCCGTCCTTCGCCGAGGCCTTCGTCTTCGCGCCCGTGTGGAGGATGAGCTTGAGCCCGTCCTTCGCGCGCAGGTGGAAGGTGGCGAAGTGATCGGTGGTCTTGAAGCTCGGCGCGTTCCACTTGATGCCCTCCCCCACCCGCGGATCCACCGAGAGGATCAGGGCGCGCAGCGCCTCCATCAGCGGCTTGCGCGGATCGTCGAGGGCGCGGAGGAAGTCGTCGACGCTGGGCTCGGCGGGGCGGGTGGCGGCACGGCGCGGGGGCATGTCCCGAACGCTAGTGCGATCGTGGCGCCGGAGGTCAACGTGTGACCCGGAAGCGCGTCGCCTGCGAGGTGAAGGGCCCGCCGAGGTGCGCCGCCTTCTCCGTGGCCAGGTCGTTGGGCATCCGCCAGAACTGACCCGACTCGTGGACCACCCACAGCTCGTAGTCGCCGACCGGGATCGCATCCAGCGGCGTCACGCCCTGCGCCCCGGTGATCGCCTGCGCCTGCGGGAGCACGAAGGCCGTCAGCCGGCTCGTCACCACCTCCGCCTGCCGGTCCTGACCGAGGAGCGCGAGGTACGGACCGGGATCGAAGAGCAAGGGGAGGATCACCTCGGCGGGATGGCCGTCCTCGTCGAGCGGCACCACCTGCCCGGGCCTGCGAAGGAAGCGCAGGTAGAGCCGGGGATAGAGCTGCGTGTCCACGCCGGCGATGGCGGGCTGGGGCTCGTCCGCGAGGCTCACCACGAAGCCGGTCCGCCGTGGGTCGAGCACGCCCAGCGCATCCGCGCGAAGTTCGATCCGCTCCAGCCCGCTGATGGCGGCGGGCAGCTCGATCACGTTCGTCTCGCCGGTGAGGACGGTGAAGGCCGGAGGCTCGTGGCGGACGTGATCGCCGATCGCGAGGACCGTCTCCACCTCGCTCCCGCGCTCGACGTTGACCGTCACCGCGCGCGCCACCCGGTCCCCCGCCCCCGGTCCGCCGAGCACGTCGATGTCCGGCTCGAAGTCGAGGTTGGTGTCGAGGAAGCCCCAGAGCCGGTACGCGTTGGGCGGGACCTCTGCGAAGAGAAAACGCGGTTCGCCGCCGCGCAGGGTGACGTCGCTGACCGCGGTCACCTCTTCGGGCAAGGCCTGGGTGAGCGGGAAGCCTTCGTCCGGCGGGAAGAGGAAGAGCCACGCCGATCCGCGCGTCCCCGGCGTGACCTCGAGCGTTCCCCGAACCGTCCCCGTCTGCGGGAGCGGGCGCTCCGGCGGCGTGCCACACGCGCTCGCGATGAGGACGGCGCAGGCCGGGATCAGCGCAGGCCGAACGCTCAGGGACATGCCGGGAAAGGTAGTACGGTGCGACGCCATGCACATGCGGGAACGGGTGGAGGAGCTGCTCCGCCGCCGCGCCCAGAAGCTGGAGATGGGCGGGCCGGAGCGCATCGAGCGGCAGAAGGCGAAGGGCAAGCTCACCGCGCGCGAGCGGCTCGCGCTGCTGTTCGACGAGGGCACCTTCGAAGAGTTGGGGCTGCTCGCCGCTTCGAACGGAGACCTCCCCGGGGAAGAGGCGCCAGGCACGCCCACGCCCGCGGACGGGGTGATCACCGGTACCGGCGAGATCGACGGGCGCCCGGTCGCGGTGGCCGCGTACGACTTCACCGTCTTCGGCGGATCGATAGGCGAGGTGGGCGAGCGCAAGGTGACGCGGCTTCGCGAGCTGGCGCTGAGGGACCGCATCCCCATGGTGTGGCTGGTGGACAGCGCGGGCGCGCGGCTGGACGCATCGTCGGGGATCGATCCGCGGCGCATCGCCGCCTTCGCGGACACGGGCTACCTCTTCCGCGAGCAGGTCACCATGAGCGGCGTCATCCCGCAGGTGGCCGCGATGGTCGGCCCGGGCGCCGCCGGCACCGCGTACATCCCCGGCCTGGCGGACTTCGTGCCGATGGTGAAGGGCACCTCTTCGATCGCGATCGGCGGGCCGTACCTCGTCGAGTCCACCGTGGGCGAGAAGGTGAGCGAGGAGGAGCTCGGCGGGTCGAAGGTCCACAACGAGGTCAGTGGCGTGGCGGACGCGGAGTATCCGGACGATGCGAGCTGCATCGCCGCCATCCGCGAGTACCTGGGCTTCTTCCCCTCCCACTGCGAGGAGAAGCCGCCCATTCGCGAGACGGCGGATCCGGTGGACCGGCGCGAGGACCGGCTGCTGGACGTGGTGCCGGCGAACCCGCGACAGGCGTTCGACATGCACAAGATCATCTCGGCGATCGTCGACGACGGGCGCTTCTTCGCGATGAAGCCGAGGTGGGCGCGCAACCTCGTCACCGGCTTCGCGCGCATCGGCGGATACCCCGTGGGCCTCGTCGCCAACAACCCGATGTTCTACGGCGGCGTGCTGGACGTGAACGCGGCGGACAAGGCCGCGCGCTTCGTGAACCTGTGCGACGCCTACTCGATCCCGCTGGTCTTCCTGCAGGACGTGCCGGGCTTCATGGTGGGCACGAAGGTCGAGCAGCAGGGGATCATCCGGCACGGCGCGAAGATGCTCTACGCGGTCTCCACCGCCACCGTGCCCAAGCTCACCGTGGTGGTGCGGAAGGGCTACGGCGCCGGCTACTACGTGATGAACGGACGCGCCTACGAGCCCGATCTGCTGGTGGCCTGGCCGGGCGCGGAGATCGGCGTGATGGGGCCGGAGGGCATGGTCAGCATTGCGGCGCGCAAGCTCCTGCAGTCCGCGGAGACACCGGAACAGGCGAAGGCGCTCAAGGAGGAGCTCGCCTCCGGGCTGCGCGCGCACATCAGCATCTACCGCGCGGCGGCGATGGGGATGATCGACGACGTCATCGATCCCCGCGATACGCGCCGCGTGCTCTACCGCGCGCTGAAGCGGTCCTGGAACAAGAGGGTCGAACGCCCGTTCCGGCGCCGGGAGATTTCTCCGGTCTGACCGGGCGCGGCGAGCGGTCGCTGCACCGGCAGCATCGGACGCTGCTAGAAGTGGCGCCATGCGCTCGGCGATCGTGACGTGGGCGGTGGTCCTCTTCGGGTTGATGTCTTTCGCGGGCGAGGCGGCGGCGCAGTCCCGTCAATCCACGAAGCGCGCGGGCGACGCCACCGGAGGGTTCGGGCTCTTCTTCGGCGGTGGCTTCCCGCTGGATCGATCGGAGGACGAGCCGAGCCTGTTCCGGATTGGTCCCCGCGGCTGGCTCTGGCTCGGTGGGGACGACCGGCTGAAGCTGGGCCTCTCGCTGCCCTTCGCGGTGGGGGTCGGCGAGCGGCGCGCGGGCCGGAGCCTCGTGCGCTCGACCACGCTCTACGAGATCGCGCCGTCGGCGAAGGCGGCTTTGCAGCTCGGCGATCTGGTGCGGCCGTACGCCGAGTTCGGAATGGGTGCGGCGATCGTCACCCGGCGCGTCACCTTCAGCCCGTTCGGCGAGACGTCGGACACGCAGGGCTCGCTCCTCATCCGCACCGTGGTGGGCGCGGAGCTCACGCCGCGGCGCAAGGCGGAGGGCCTGGTGGTGACGGTCGAGCTGATGGGCCTGCACGCGCGCGCGTTCGGGTTCGACGGCGTGGACCTCGTGGTGCTGATGGGCGTCGGCTACGAGCTCTGACGGTGGACAGCGTGGGGTCCCGGTCGTAGAGGACGGCGCTCCTTCCGATGGAGGTCCCCGCGTGTCCCCGCCGTCTGCCGAAACGCTCGTCGTCTCCCCCACCCCGGATCCGCGCCGCGTCCGCACCGCCGATGGCCGCGTGCTCAGCGCGCCGGAAGGTTGGGCGCTCCTGCCGCCCGGAGACGCGGGGCTGACCCGGCGGGTGAAGGCGGCAGGCCCCACCTGGACGGTGCAGGAGAAGAAGGGCCGCAAGCTCTTCTCGCGCGGGGTGTGGGCGCCGGCTGTGCACATCGAGACCGCGAAGGCCGCGCTGGAGTCCGAGCGCGCCACGCCCGAATACGCCCGCCGCCGCGCCTCCGACCTGCGCCGCCGCGAGAAGGAGCAGGCCGAGTACGAGGTCGAGTTCACGGTCGCCGTGCGCGCGTTCCTCCGCTTCGCCTCGGGCTGGAAGGCGCTGGAGGAGCGGCTGGCGGAGGCGGTCAGCCGGCACGCCACGCCGGTGGGAAGCGGCACCGTGGCGCGCACCGAGCGCATCCCGGTGGCGCAGCGCGCGGAGTCCGCAGTCATCGCCTGGCTGCGTCACCAGACCACCGCCTACGACCACATGAAGATCGCCCGGGTGAAGGGCGCCCGCCGGCAGGTGCGGCGCGAAATGGCGGAGATCTCCCGCGCGGTGCTCGACCTCCACCGGCGGGAGGGCGCGCCCGCGCATGCGAAGGCGGCGTGTCCGCTCTGTACGGCGATCCCCGCCGAGTAACCTTACCTACCCGCGCGGCGTGAGCTTCAGCAGGCGGGCGCCGCCTCCATCCTCGAGGATCCAGAGGGCGCCGTCCGGCCCCTGCTCGACCTCGCGGATGCGCTCGCCCATGTCCAGGCGCTCGGCCTCGCGCGCGGTCTCGCCGTCGAACGTCACCCGGACGAGCCCCTTCGAGGTCAGCCCGCCGATGAAGCCGCTGCCCTTCCACGCGGGGAAGAGCTCACCGGAATAGATGATGAAGCCCGCGGGCGAGATGACCGGCGTCCAGGTGATCTTCGGCGCCTCGAACTCGGGCCGGGTGGAGTGGTCGGGGATGTCGCGGCCGTCGTAGTGGTCTCCGTCGGAGACGATGGGGTAGCCGTAGTTCGCGCCGCGCACGATGAGGTTGAGCTCGTCGCCGCCCTTCGGCCCCATCTCGTGCACCCAGAGCCGGCCGTTCGAGTCGAACGCGAGCCCCAGCGGGTTCCGGTGACCGAGCGACCACACCTGCGCGGCCACACCGCCCTGATCCACGAAGGGGTTGTCCGAGGGGACGCTGCCGTCGTCGTTGAGCCGGAGGAGCTTGCCCATGTTCGACGTCATGTCCTGCGCGGGGTCGAACTTCTGCCGGTCACCGGAGGTGATCCAGAGCATGCCGTCCGCGTCGAACGCGAGCCGGTGCGCGTAGTGCCCTGCGCCGGTGACCTTCGGCTCCTGGCGCCAGATGACCTGCAGGTCCTCCAGACGTCCGCCCTGCCCGTCCAGCACCAGCTTCGCCCGCCCCACCGCCGCGCCGCGCGTGTCGCCCTCCCCTGCCTCGGCCCACGAGAGGTACACGAGCCCGTTGCTGGAGAAGTCCGGGTGCAGGAGCACGTCGCCCAGACCGCCCTGTCCGCCGTACGCCACCTCGGGGACGCCGGTCACGTTCGCGATCGAGCCGTCCGTGGCCATCACCTTCAAGGTCCCCCCCTTCTCCGTCACCAACAGCCGGCCGTCGGGGAGGAAGGTCATCGCCCAGGGCTCGTCGAAGCGGGCGACCTCGGTCGTGGTGAAGCCGGTGGGGTTGGCGCCGGAGTCCACCGGACCGGGACCGGCGCTCTGCGGGCTCTTGCAGGACACACCGAGGAAGAGAACGGTCGTCATCAGGGCGAGGCGCATGGCGCGAACATTCCTTTGTTGGCGCGTGGCGGCCAGTTGAACCGCAGCGCACTGCAGGCGGCACGACAGGACCGCGTCACGGATAATCGCGTCACCGTCCACGACCGCGGACGGCCGTCTCGCGCGCAGCCTGCGTCCGCGAACCGTACCCAAGTCGTTTCGCGCACTTGACCGTGGTGCGCCCGTTGCTCGGCGCAAGGCGCATGACCACACCCGTCACCCGTCGCTCACAGGATCCGGTCGTCGACAACGCAGTTCCGGACGAGCTTCCGCCTACGAAACCCGAAGGCGCCCGTACCGAGCCCACGAAGAACACGGCGGTGTCTTCAGCTCGAGCGCCCGACAGCGTCTCTCGCGCGGACGAGCAGAAGGCCGAGCTGGAGCGCCAACAGGCCGACCGGAGCGTCGGCGTGGGCGAGAAGAAGCTTCGCGAGTTCGCCGAGAGCATGCAGCCGGGGGACGTGGCCACGGTGCGCCTCGGGGCGGAGGTCAGCGCGAAGTTCGGCGCGGAGGTCGGCGTGGAGGCGGTCGTCCGGCGCCTGGAGGATGGAACCTTCGAGGTCCAGATCGGGGGCAGCGTGGGCGCGGGGCTCGACTACGCGAACAAGCTCTCGGGCCACGTGATCGCGGGAGTGAGCGGGACCTTTCACAAGCAGACGGCGGAGGGCGTGGCAGACCTGCTTCTCCTGGCCGCGAAGGAGGGCGCACTCACCGCCGCGAACCCGGCCCTCCCCCGCCTCGCGAGGGCTGTGGGGATTCTCGAGCAGGAGACGATGCTCGAACACGCCGCGTCGATGGATGCGGTCTCGGTCGAGGTCGGCGGAAAGGTGTCCGCAGGTCTCGACGACACGGTGGCCCGTGCTTTCGGGCTCGAAGCCTCGGCAACGGTGAAGTCCACGCTCGGAGCGCAGGTCGACTTCCGCACCGGCGAGGTGACCTTCTCGCAGACCCTCTCGGCCGAGGCGGTGGCCAAACTGCGTGGATCTCCCGCCCAGTTTCTCGACCTCGGTGGGGAGGCGCGCATCGAAGCCAGATTGGAGGCGAAGATGATGCTGCCTCCGCAGATGCTGGAGGATCTCAGAAAGGGGCGGATCACGGTGGAGTCATTGGCCATGCAGGCGGACTTCAAGCTGAAGGTGATCGCGCAGGGGTCCGTGGGTGCCGAGGCGTTCATCGGCGGCGTGCATCGCTCGGTGCGAACGGAGGTCTCGGTTCCGCTTTCTGATCTGCGGATGTTCCTCAACGGAACGCCAGCGGAGAAGGCAGACCTGCTCTCGCGGATGGAGGCCACGGCGACCCTGTACAGCAGCAGTCCCCGGGAGGTGATCGGTGCGGGCATCGATGCGTTCGTGGCAGGCGCGCGCATCGATGGCCGGATCGAGCGCCGGAAGGCGACGGTGACCGGGAGTCCTGCCGACGTGCGGCGATCGATGGATGAGGCGGTGGCGCGCGCGGAGGCCGAAGACCGGATGCTCCAGCGCCGCGCCGAACACGCCCGGATGGCGTCGAGGATGGCGCGGTGAGCGGCCTGGAGATCGCGCTCGTCCTGGTGCCGGTGCTGGGGTTCATCGTCGGGTTCCCTCTGGCCATGCTGGCGCTGACGTCGCTGAACAGGGCGCCGAAGGTCTTCGCGCACGACCCGGAGGTGATCGGGTCGCCGGGCGCCTTCCCCGAGCTGCGCACGCGGCCGCCGCTCCGGGCTGCGCGGCTCGTGTGGGAGCACCGCCGTCGATCCCGGACGTACTGGCTGGCCCACGTCGATGCCTTCCACCTCCCAGGCGTGCGGAACGTCCGGGTCGACCGCGCCTTCGGTCTCTTGCGCGTAACGGCGCTGCGACACCCGTGGACGGACGAGGAGCTCAGCCGTGCCCTCAGCGTGAGCGGACCGGACGCCGAGGCCATGCGGACGCTGCTCGGGCAGCGCTCCTTCCGTGACGCGCTGCGGAGACATCCTGCCGTCGAGTGGTCCCGCATCGAGGTTTCGCCGGTGGGCCACGTGACGCTGCATCTGCGGCAGGACGACGGCTCGCCCGCGATGATGAAGCGGACGCTGATGGAGGTGGTCCGGATGGTGGAGGTGCTGGAGGCGGCGGCAAAGACGTCCCCCGCCTGAGCCTTCGTCAGGTCAGCCCAGGCGGAGCAGCGCGCGGGCCTGCTGAGGGGTGGCGATCTCGCGGCCCTTCCCCTTCGCGCGCTTCACCGCCTCCTGCACCAGCTCCCAGTTGCCCTTCGCGAGCACGCCCCTGGACAAGTAGACGTTGTCCTCGAGCCCCACCCGCGCGTTGCCGCCACGCTCTGCCGACAGCTCCACGAACGGGAGCTGGTGCCGGCCCATCGCGGCGCAGGTCCAGGTGGAGCCCTGCGGAACGTACGAGCGCATGAAGTCCAGAGCCTCGGGCTTCGCCGCCAGCGCGCCCGGTACCCCGAGCACGAAGTCGTAGTGCGCGGGCAGCTCCACCAGGCCCTCCTTCGCCAGCGCCTCGGCGGCGTCGATCATGCCGGCGTCGAAGCACTCGATCTCGGGACGAAGGCCGAGATCCTTGATGCGGCGGGCGATGTCGCGCACCAGCGGCCGCGGGTTCCAGAACACGTCCTCGCCGAAGTTCACCGTGCCGGTGGTCAGCGTCGCCATGTCCGGGCGGTCTTCGCCGGTCAGCCGCAACGGGCCGCAGCGCTCGTCCACGCTCATCCCCACCGCGCCGCCGGTGCTCACCTGCACGAGGATGTCGCAGCGCTTGCGGATCTCGCGGATCGCGGCGCGGAAGAGCTCGGTGTCCTGCGACGGCTTGCCGTCCGGCGTGCGCACGTGGATGTGCACCATGGCCGCGCCCATCTCCCGGCAGCGGGCCGCGTCCTCGCCGATCTCCTCGGCGGTGATGGGCAGGTACGGCGTGTGCTCACGCGTGGTCTCCGCGCCGACCATGGCGGCGGTGATCACCATCGGCGGCAGGGCGGAGGACGCGCTCACGACCCGTGTCCTCCGGCGCCGCGCTGCTTGTCCTTGGGCACCACGCAGGTCCCCACCGCGCGGCACACCACGATGGGCTCCTTGAGCACCTCCGCGGCCGACGCGTTCACGTCCGTCCGGGGCACGATCACCTTCCGGGCCTCGAAGCGCATCTTCCGGCTGGTGTTGCCCGCCTGGATGATCTCGCCCTCGGCCTCGATGAAGTCGCCCGCGTAGACCGGCGCGAGGAACTCCACCTGCTCGTAGGCGCGGAAGAGGCCCTCGTCGCCGTCGTGCTGGATGCACAGCTCGGTGGCCACATCGCCGAACAGGCCGAGCATGCGCGCGCCGTCCACCAGGTTGCCGCCGTAGTGCGCGTCGTGGCTGCTCATGCGCAGCCGGATCACAGCCTTCATTCGGTCACCGCCTCCAGGCCTTCCCGCTGGAAGACCTTGTGCGCCACGTAGTTCGCCACGTCCGAAGGCTTCGTCCCCGGCCCGAAGCCCGCGTCGAAGCCCAGCTCCAGCGCCAGCTTGTGATCCACCCGCGGTCCGCCGAGCAGGAGGATCATCTTCCCGTACACGCCCTGCCGCTTCGCCTCGTCGATGAACTGGCGCGAGTTCTCCTTGTGCACGTCGCGCTGGGTCACCACCTGGCTGACGAGGATCGCGTCCGCCTTCTTGTCCCGGGCCTTGCGGATGAGGTCCTCGTTGGGCACCTGGCTGCCGAGGTTGTGCGCCTCGAACCACGGGTAGCGCTCGAGCCCGTAGTCGCCCGAGAAGCCCTTCATGTTGAGGATGGCGTCGATGCCGACGGTGTGCGTGTCCGTCCCGGTGCAGGCGCCGAAGACGACGATCTTCCGCCGCAGCGTCTCGGCGATGAGCGCGTTGAGCCCGTGGAAGTCGAGCTTCTTCACCACCACTTCCGGCGCGTGGATCTCCGCGTAGTCCAACGACGTCTGCGTCCGCGCATAGACGATGAAGAAGGTGTACGTGTCCGCCGCCCGCTCGGCCGCGGCGATCTTCACGTCGGTGAAGCCCATCTTCCGCGTGAACTGCAGCGCCGCTTCCTTCGCCCGCTCGGAGAGCGCCACCGGCAGCGTGAACGAGAGCTGGATGACCCCGTCGTCGCGCCGGTCGCCGTAGGGCCGGATGATCTCCCTGCTCACTTCGCCCCTCCCTTCGCGCCTGCGAACCGCAGCGACGAGACGACCTTCTCCAACTGCGGCTTGCCCTTCAGCTTCGCGTCCACCACGTACGTCAGCGCCCAGCGCGTCTTCCCGTCACAGCCGACGTGCGCGTGCGTGTGCACCTTGCGACCGTCCTCCAGCGTGTCGGTGGTCTTGCGCTTCGCCGCCGGCTGTCCGCCCACCACGAGCCGCTCCCAGTCCTCGCCGCCGAGCGCCGACACCAGCTTGTCCACGCACTCGCCTGCGCCCAGCGCCGCGCCGTCCGGCCGGAACACGTCGAGCGAGAAGCTCTCCCTGCCGTCCGGGCGCTCCCACCGGTTCGTCCCATCCTCCACCGACTGCTCCCAGCCCCTCGGCGCGGTCAGCGTCACGCCGTTGACCGAGACCTTCACGCCGCCGCCCCTCTGCGCGTGTGCCGCCGTCGTCCCCAGCGCGATCGCGGCCAGGACGCCTACCCACATGCGGACACTCATCCGATCGCCTCCAGCTCGGTGAGGAACGGGTTGAAGTAGTCCGGCGCCTTCTCCACCACGCCGTCGAGCCCCTTGCCGCCGGTCTCGGTGCGGGCCACGTCGCCGAAGCGCGCGCGGCCGATCGCCGGCATCAGCCCGTCCTTGTGGCACTCCTCGAGCAGCCCCATCGCCTTGCCCCAGACCTCGCGGGCGCGGTTGGCGATCACCCCGTCCTCGCGGACGGTGAACTCGCTCTCGATGCCGCGGGCCGCGCGGTGGATGTACGAGGCGCTCTTCAGGGCCACGTACCGGTCCGCGAGCAGCGGGGTGTGCATGGCCTCGGTCATCATCCCCAGGAGCTGGATGCCCTGCTTCGTCCAGATCGCCACCAGGTCCGCCATCACGTCGTAGGCGTGGCTGAAGAAGATGTCCGTCTCCTTGTGCTTCGTCGGCGGCATGTACTTCATCGGCGCGTCCGGGAAGCAGCGGCGGATGAGCATGGCCTGCGCCAGCTCCAGCAGGAGCGTCTGGTCCATGTACGGATCCAGCTCGTACGAGTGCCCGATGCCGAGCTGCCAGTCCTTCAACCCCGCGCGCTTGGCGAAGGACTCGTTGATGAACTGCGAGGCGACGACGGTGTGGCCGGCCTCGTAGGCGTCCGCGGTGGTGATGTAGTTGTCCTCGCCGGTATTGATGATGATCCGCGAGAGCGCGCAGATGCGGCGGGAGAAGTACTGATCGATGAACGTGCGCCGCATGTTGATGTCGCGGAAGAGGATCCCGTACATCGCGTCGTTGAGGAGCATGTCCAGCCGCTCCCACG
>CAZCWA010000020.1:0-21555 GCA_964502265.1 uncultured Myxococcaceae bacterium
CGAGGACTGCAGCTACTGCGAGGGCAAGGGCTACGTGAAGACGGTCACCACCGTGACCTACGAGATCTTCCGCGAGATCCGCCGCGAGGCCGCCAGCTACAAGGAGCCGGTCCTCGTCATCAACTGCCACTCGGACGTGGCCCGCATGCTCCAGGGCGAAGAGCGCGACGAGCTGCGGCACCTGATGGACCGCTTCAACAAGTCCATCCAGGTCAAGGCGCAGCAGAACTACCACCGCGAGCAGTTCGACATCTACGGGCGCCCGGCCACGCCGGACCGGCCCGGGGACAGGGACCGCGGCGAGCGGCCCGAGCGAGGCGAACGGGGTGAGCGCGGTGAGCGCCCGGAGCGGGATCGCGACCGGGGCGACCGCGGTGATCGCGGCGACCGGGGCCGGGGCGGCGGAGGCCGTCACGGCGGCGGCGGAGGCCGTCAAGGTGGCGGTGGCGGTGGCGGTGGCTCTCAGGGTGGCCGCGGTGGCGCGTCCTCGGGTTCCGGGGGCAGCGCCGGCAACCCGTCTTCGACCACGTCCGCCAGCGCGTCTGCCACTGCGTCGGCACCTGGGTCCGGCGGCGGCACGCCCCGGAACGGCTGAGCCCGGCCTCGCACCGACCGGGCGGCCTGCTCGCCTGCCCTGGTGCGGGGCGATTGCGTGTCGCCAGTCGCGGGAAGGGGTAGCCTCGCCCGTCGATGGTGGCCCTCCACAGGCTGAGGCGCTGGCGGGATGACCGCCTCGCGGCGGCGGCGCGGTGGCTCGACCGCAGCCGCGGCGGGCGCTTCGTCCTCGACGTGCTCCTCGCTGCCTGGGCGGTGGCGAGGGGTTTTCGCGGCGAGAAGATCAGCCTGCGGGCCTCCGCCCTCACCTACATCAGCATCTTCGCCCTGGCGCCGCTGCTCACCGTGGCCCTGGCGCTGGTGGAGCTGTTCGGCCAGAACGACCTCCACGCGCAGGTCCGCGCCTTCCTGCTCGACCTGCTCGCGCCGGGCATCGCCGAGGAGTCGGCGGCGATGCTCGACCAGTTCCTGAGCACGGCCTCGACCACCGCGGCGGGCAGCGTGGGCTTCGCCGTGCTCATCGTCTCCGCGGGGACGCTGCTCAAGAACCTCGACACCTCGCTCCACGAGATCTGGAACGTCCGCCGGCGCCGTCCGCCCCACGTGCGGCTGGCGATCTATGCGGCGGTGCTGGTGCTCGGGCCCGCCCTCCTCGCGCTGAGCCTCGCGGGGATGGGCGTGCTGCGTGCCTGGGTGACGCCGGTCATCCCCTTCTCCGGAGACCTCCTCACCGCCGCGGGCGCGCTGGTCGCGGTCGCGGGCTTCACCTTCATGTACCGGGTGGGGCCGAACGTGGAGGTCCGCTTCCGGTCCGCCTTCGCCGGCGGCCTGGTGGCCGGGCTGACCTGGGACGTGGCCAAACACGTCTACGGCGGGGTGGCGGCGGGCCTCTTCCGGGCCAGCCCCATCTGGGGCTCGCTCACGGCGGTGCCGCTGTTCCTGACCTGGATCTACGTGAGCTGGCTGCTCCTCCTCTTCGGGGCGAGGCTCGCCTACGCGGTCCAGTACACCTGGTTCCGAGCCGGCGTCCCGGACCTCGCCACCTTTCCCCGGGGCGAGGCGCTGATCGCCGCCCGGCTCGCGGCGCTGCTGGCGGAGCCCTCGAGCGACGATCTCAGCGTCCGCAACCTCCCGCGCGCGCTCGGCCTGCCCCAGGACGTGTTGGGCCCGGTGCTGGAGCGGCTCGTCCGCGCCGGGGTGGTGCGTGTCCTGCCCGGCGGCCTGGTGCAGGCAGGCCGGCCGCTCGATGAGCTCACCCTGGCGGACACCGCCCTCGCGGTGGGCGCAGGGTCCGGTTCGCATGCCACGGGGTTTGCGATGGGCGGGCAGGTGGGACCGCCTCCCTCTGCGGTGGAGGCCTTGTTCCAGCAGGCCGAGGAGGCCTTCCTCGAGCAGCTCCGGCGCGTCCGCTGGGACGACCTCCCGGCGCTCAACCGGCGGGCGGGCACCGCGCTGCTGGAGGAGGAGGACGCGCCGGGGACAACCCCCGCTAATGCCGCGGTTGGGCAAAAACCGTAGGGTTATCGGACGGTTGGAGTCCCTGCAGCTTGCATCGCCTCCGGCGGATCGGTATCGTGACCGGCCCCTGGCACCCGGAAGAAGTCCCGTGATTTCGCTGGGTCACATGCTCTCGCGGAGCCCCCGATGCTGAAGTCGGATCTGGTCAACATCCTCATCCAGAAGCGTAACGTGACGCAGAAGCAGGCCGAGGCGACGATCGAGACGATCTTCGACGCGATGAAGGACGCCCTGTGCCGGGGCGAGAACATCGAGATTCGCGGCCTCGGCGCCTTCCACGTGAAGAGCTACCAGGGCTACCAGGGCCGCAACCCCAAGACCGGCGAGATCATCCCGGTCAAGCCGAAGCGGGGGCTGCTCTTCCGTACGGGCAAGGAGCTGCGAGACCGCGTGAACCGCCCCCCAGCGCAGGAGGCGACGAACACGCTGGTCAACGCCCTCGCGGAGGCGGAGCCGTCTGACAGGGTGCCGGTTCCCACCTCCACCTACCCCGCCGGTGAGCTGACGCCGGTGGTCCCGCGCCCGCTCACCTCCTCGGACCGCAGCGACTCCGGCTCGAGCTACTGAGCCCCGCTCAGCGGGAGGCCGCGAGCCTGCCGATGGGACGGATCTGCAGGTCCGGGTTGAGCTCGCCGTAGGTGAGCACCGCGACCTCCGGGAAGGCCCCCTCCACCAGCTTCCGCAGGCGGCGCCGGACGTCCGGCGAGGCCAGCACCACCGCCTGGCCGCTCACCGCGATCCGGCGCACGCCCTCCAGGATGGCCCCTACCCGATCCGGGTCGATCCCCCCATCGGCGCGGCGGATGTCCTCCTCCACCTCCGGGTCCGCGAGGTACGCGTAGAGCGGACCGCTGGGCGCGTACTTGTGGCTCAGGTAGCGGTGCAGCGCCTGCCGGCAACGCTCCGCGAGCGCTGCGGCGTCCCCTTCCGTCGTGGGCGCCACCAGCGCCTCGAGGATGGCGCGGATGTTCCGGACGCTCACCTCCTCCTGCAGGAGCTTGCGCAGCACGTCGGTCAAGAGCGGCATCGGCACCTTGGAGAGGGACTCCTTCACCAGCGCGGGGGCGGTGGGCTCGAGCCCGTCCAGCAGCGCCTGCACCTCCTGGACGCCGAGCAGATCCGGCGCCCGCTTGCGCAAGGTCCGCACCAGGTGCTCGCACACGAGCTGCCGCGGCGTCCGCAGGGTCACCTGCGCGGCCTCGAGCTTCGAGCGCACCTGCGGCGGGACCACGCTGATGGTCCGGCCGGTGCCGGGCTCCACCGCGCCCTCGGCGCCCACCTCGAGGAAGGCCAGCTCCTCCGGCGGCGAGAGCGCGTAGAGCGCGTCCGGGGAGAGCTTGCCGCCGCCGCACGGCACCTCGTCGATGTGCAGGGTGAAGCCGCCGGCTGGGACCGTGCGGGCGTGGGTGCGGACCCGGATCCCCGGCAGCTTCAGCCCGAGGTCGTAGAACACCTGGTCGCGCACCAGGTTCAGGTCGTGCTTCACGAACTTCCCCCCGTCCTCCTCCACCAGCCGGGTCAGCTCCGGCGAGAGGTCCAGGGTGATCGGCGCCACGCCGAACACGCTGGCGCTCTGGGGCGCACCGTCCGGCGCCTGCGCGCCCTCCCCCGTCGCCCCCTCGTCGCCCACCGCCAGAGCGGCGCCCTCCGCGGCCGCCGCCTGCGCGTCCTTCTGACGACGGCCCAGCGTCCACGCCCCTGCGCCCACCGCCGCGCCGAGGAGCACGAAGGTTAGCCGCGGCATCCCCGGCATCAGCGCCAGCGCGCCGCACAGCCCGGCCACGATCCACAGCGGCTTCGCCTGCCCGAGGAACTGCAGCCCGATGTCCGCACCGAGCGAACCGTTCTCCGTCTCGGAGGCCACGCGCGTCACCACCAGCCCCGCGGCGGTGGCGATGCACAGCGAGGGGAGCTGCGACACCAGCCCGTCCCCGATGGCGATCAGCGCGTAGGTCTGCGCCGCCTCCACGAACATCATCTCGTGCTGCATCACCCCGATGGCGGTGCCGCCCAGCAGGTTGATGAAGAGGATGACGAGGCCGGCGATCACGTCGCCCTTCACGAACTTCATCGCCCCGTCCATGGCGCCGAAGAGCTGGGACTCCCGCTCGAGGTCGCGACGGCGGCGGCGCGCACCGGCCTGATCGATCGCGCCCGCGCGCAGGTCCGCGTCGATGGACATCTGCTTGCCCGGCATGGCGTCGAGGGTGAAGCGCGCGGAGACCTCGGCCACGCGCTCGGCGCCCTTCGAGACCACGAGGAACTGCACCAGGGTGAGGATGGCGAAGATCACCGCGCCCACCACGTACTCGCCCCGCACCACGAACTCGCCGAAGGCGTGGATCACGTCCCCCGCGTAGCCGTCTGCCAGCGCCAGGCGGGTGGACGAGACGTTGAGCGCGAGCCGGAACAGCGTGGTCACCAGCAGCAGGGTGGGGAACGAGGCGACCTTGAGGGCGTCCCGCGCGTAGACCGCGATCACCAGCAGCAGCACCGAGCCGGCGAGGTTCACCGCCAGCCCCGCGTCCAACAGCCACGCCGGCAGGGGGATGATCATCGCCGCGAGGATCGCGCCCATCGCCACCGCGAGCACCACGTCCGGCGATCCCGCCGCACCTCCCGCGAGCTTCTTCCACAGGTTCTTCATGCCGTCCGGCCTCCGGGACGGGTGTCCCGTTCTTGGAGTTCCAACGCCGTCTTCAGGATCGCCGCCGCCGCCCGGTACAGCTCCTCGGGGATCTCCTCCCCGACGTCGTAGTGGATGAGGCTCCGCGCCAGCGGGACGTCCCTAAGCACCGGAATCTGCTGGCGTTTTGCCTCGCGCCGGATGGCCAGCGCGTCCTCGTCACGGCCGGTGGCCACGATGTACGGCGCCTCGCACTCCTCGGGCGCGTACCTCAGGGCCACCGCGATGTGGGTCGGGTTCACCACCACGGCGGTCGCCTTGTGCACCCCACGTGCCGGCCCCGCGTTGGCCAGCGCGCGGTGAAGGGACTTCCGCTTCGACTTCGCGTGTGGATCGCCCTCGCTGTTCTTGAACTCCTGCTTGATGTCCTCGCGCGACATCATCAGGTCCTTCACGTGCCGGTGCCGCGCCAGCGCGTAGTCCCCCAGCGCCAGCACGCCCACCACCAGGGACAGCCGCACCAGCAGCGGGGGAAGCTGCGCCACCGTGGCGATCAGGCTGCCCGGGCCCTCCAGCCACACCGCCCGGAACACGTCCCGCGCCGCGCCCTCCACCGCGAACCACACCAGCAACGCCACCACCGCCGCGATGGCGAGGTTCTTCAGCGTGTCCATCACCTGGCGCATGCTGAAGAGCCGCTTCACGCCCGCCGCCAGGCTCACCCGCTCGAGCTGCGGCATCAGCAGGGCCGGCTGCGCCTGCAGTCCCGCCTGCGCCGCGTTGGCCACGAATGCCGCCGCCATCGCCGCGAGCAGCGCCGGCGCGCTCAGCCATCCCAACACCGCCAGGCCCTCCACCGCCGCCGCCTCCACCGTCATCGCCTGGTCCACGAAGAGCGTGGTGCAGAACCGCTGCAGCCGCGCCCAACCCATCGGCGCCGAGGCGAGGAAGGCGAACACGCCGGCCACCGTCACCGCCGCGCCGGAGAGCATCCGGCTCTTTGCCACCTGGCCCTTCCGCCGCGCCTCGCGGAGCTTCTGCGGGGTCGGCTTCTCCGTCTTCTCGCTCACGGCACCACCCCGCTGGAGAGCACCAGCTCGCGCAGGGTGTCCTCGGAGCGCAGCACGCCCGCGAGCAGCCGCTCCGAGAGCAGGCCGACCGAGAGCCACACCACCGCGCCCCCCCCGAGGATCCGCAGGGGCGCGCCCACCTCCTGGAGGTTCATCCCCGGCGCCGCGCGCGAGGCCATCCCGAGCAGGCAGTCCACCGCCAGGCTCACGCCCGCCACCGGAGCGCCGACCGCCAGCCCGGTGGCCATGGCCGCGCCCGCCAATCGGGGGAGCTGCGTGGCCGCGGCCCCGGTCTCCGCCCAGGTGCCGGGCGCCACCGCGCCGAAGCTCCCGAAGATCCCCCCGAGCACGACGGGGAACGCAGCGCCGGTCACCACCGCCGCGGTGAGCAACTGGTAGAGCGCATCCCCGGTGACCGCCTCCCGGGTGCCGGTGCCGGGAAGCGCCGCCTCGGCCGAGCTCCCGCGGAAGAGGTCGATGAAGCGTCCGCCCATCCGCGCCGCGTCGAACGGGAGCGAGGCCACCAGCGCGATGGCGAGGCCGAAGAGGAGCTCGCGCCCCACCCCGCCGGCGAAGGCGAAGGCACCCTGGGGAAGCTGGCCTTCTCCCACGCCCACCCCGCCGGCGAAGTGCAGCGAGAGGGCCAACGACAGCACCAGCGACAGGCGCACCGTGGTGGGCGCCGTCTGGCCCCCGAGAAGCGGACAGAGGAAGGCGATGGGCAGAAGCCGCGCGGCGCAGAGGGCCACCGCGAAGACGTGCGCTTCGAAGAGGGCCGTCATTGCGCCACCTGCGGGAGCACGGCGAAGAGCTGCGCGGCGAACCGCCCGAGCTGGCTGCCGATCCACGGCGCCGCGATCACCAGGGCCAGCACCGCCGCGCACAGCTTGGGCACCACCGAGAGCGTGGACTCCTGGATCTGGGTGGTGGCCTGGAACACGCTCATCCCGAAGCCGATGACCAGGCTGGCGCCGATGGGCGGCAGGGACGCCAGCACCATCAGGAGGAGCGCCTCGCGCGCGAGCGCCACCAGCAGCTCCTGCGTCATGACAGCCCCCCGTAGCCGAGGATGAGCCCCTTCGAGAGCAGCGCCCAGCCGTCCACCGCCACGAAGAGGAGGATCTTGAAGGGCAGGCTCACCTGGCTCGGCGAGAGCGTCTGCATCCCCAGCGCGAGCAGCACGTTGGCGATCACCATGTCCAGCACGAGGAACGGCAGGAAGATGAGGAAGCCGATCTGGAAGGCCTCCTTCAGCTCGGTGATCACGAAGGCGGGGATGACCACCCACAGGTCGGTGTCCGCCACCGCGCCCGCCTCCTCCGGCGGCCGCAGCGCGCGCGCCATCTCGAGGAACTGCGCCCGCTCCCCCTCGCCACCGTGCCGGAGGAGGAAGTCCCGCAGCGGTTGGGAGACCTCGGAGATGGCCGAGAGCATCTGCGCGCCCGTCCCCACCTCGGCGTAGGCGGCCTCGCCGAGCGTCCACATCGACTCCAGCACCGGCGCCATGATGTGGCCCGACAGCACCGCGGCCAGGCCGGTGAGCACCACGGTCGGCGGCGCCTGCTGCGTCCCGAGGGCGCTCCGGCAGATCGACAGCACCACCGCGATCTTCGAGAACGAGGTCAGCATCACCGCGGCGAACGGCACCAGCGCCATCACCGCCATCAGCCCCATCATCGAGACGGGCCGGCTGGCGAAGGAGTCGTCCAGCAGCTCCTTCGGGTACGGCCTCGCCCAGGCGGCGGTAGGCAGGATCCAGATCAGGAGGCCAAGCCGCTTCATGACGCCACCTCCACCGCGGCCTGCGCCCGCGCCTCGTGCCTTGCATCTGCTTCGCGCGTGTCGTGGACCTGGGCAAAGCCGTCCCCGAAGACGACGAGGTACCGGCGCCCGTCTGCCTGCAAGAGCGCCACGCCGTGCTTCGGCGAGAGGCCGGTGCGCGAGAGGACCTGGAGCTGCGGCTCGGCCAGCGCGAGCGAGAAGCCGCCGACGGGGGCCCTCGCCTTCGCCGCGCGGTGGAACCACCAGGCGATCCCGCCCAGCGCGCAGAGGGCCAGGACCACCCGCGCGAGGAGCGCGGCCTGTCCACCCGGCGCCGCCGCCGCGAGCGACACCACCGCGGCCGCGGCCAGAAGGAGCCTGTGCTTCGGAGAGATGCGCAGAAGGAGTCCCTGGAGCGTCATGACGTGTCCTTCAGGCGAGGAGGGAGAGGATCCGGGCGCCGACCTCGCCCTCGATCTCGACGAGCTCGGCGCGTGCGATGGCGCGGTCACCAACCTTGAGCAGCACCGGCTCCGCCGAGTTGATGTGCAGCGGGAGGATGGCGCCGGGGCGCACGGTGGCGAGCTCGCCGACCGTGAGACGAAGGCGGGTGAGCTCGATCTCGACCTCCACCGGCAAGGAGGAGGCGTCTTCGGCGGGAGCGGGGTGCGACATGCGGGACTCCTGGGGAACGCCGCGCGGGGTTGCGCGGGAGACGTGGAAGCCATCGGCAGCGAACGCGCCGTGGAGCTCGAAGAGGGGGGCGCGCAGGTGTCCGTCGCCGCGCAGCGCGCCTTCGCCGAGCGCCAGCCCGTCGAAGAGGACGACGTCCCCCTCCTCGAGGCGGGCCACCTCGGTGGCGTCCAGCAGCGCGCGGCCGGCAAAGGAACGAAGCGACAGGCGGGCCTCGAGCAGCTCGGGCGCGATCCCGGTCACGGGCGTCTGGGGCTCCGCCTGGAGCTGGGCCTGCAGCAGCCGCGCGGGGAGGAAGAGGCGGCCCTGGCCCTTGACGTCACCGACCGAAAGCTCGACCTGCAGCGCCACGTGGGCCGCCCGGAAGTCGATGGAGGCCAGCGCCTCGCGCCGGTCGAGCGCGGGGGCCAGCAGCCGGGGCGCGAACAGCCGCTCCAGGGACGCGTTGGCGCGCACGGGCTCGAGGGCCAGCAGGAGCAGGAAGCCCAGCGCGGCCTCTTCAATCCGCGTCAGCCGCGAGGCGGGCGAAGACTCCGCCCTTCCCCCCGAGAGCCGCTCCACCGCCGCCATCAGCACCGGCCGGTCGAGCTCCAGCAGCGCCGCCGAGCCGCACGCGTCCAGCGCCACCACCGAGTGCACCTGGCCTGCGCCGGTGCCCCGCTCGGGCCAGAAGGTCGCCTCCAACAGCCGCGCCTCGAGGGCGATGGGGCATCCCAGCTTCTGGGAGAGCGCGGCAGCGATCTGCGGCAGACAGCCAGCCATCGCTTCGACCGAGGCGGACCGGGCCTGCACGGTGAGGTGCGCCCGGGTCAGGTGGCGGGCGCCGAGCCGGTGCACCCGGAGGGCGCGGGCGGTCTCGGAGGACTTGCGGCGTGAGGGGAGGTTCATGGGGAGCTCGCGGTGGTGGGTCCCGGCTCTTCAAGCGCCCGGCCACTCCACATCCACAGCAATTCCAGGCACTTGCGATTCACCGCGCCCCGCTCGGAGTCTCAGCACCGGACGGCCCGTACACCGCGGCGGACGGAGGGCGCGCTCGAGGGGATCAGCGGCTCATCGTTCAGCGGTTCAGCGGGTCGCTTCGCGCAGGAGCCGCTCGGCGAAGGCGCCGAGGCCCGGGGCGAGGTCCTCCGGCGCGGGGCCGGGGACGTACGACGGGAAGAGCGACCGCAGCCACGGCGGGAGCCGCAGGTAGAGCTCCCGGCGCAGCGGCGGCGCTGCCTCCTCCCACAAGGTCCTCACCGCCTCGGCCGCGTCCGGACGAACGCCGAAGGCGCGCGCGAGGTGCCCCTGACGCTCGGAGGAGGGCGAAGCGCAGACGCTCCGCAGGTGGCGGCTGGCACGCTCCCGGGAGGCGGCCACGAGGCCCTCCAGGAGTGATTCGCCGCGCTCCCGATCCGCGGCGGCCGCGAAGAGCGCGAGGCGCTCGTCCTCCTCCGCCGTCCGGGCGTACATCCGCACCGAGGCGGGCGGGAGCTGCTGGGTCAGCGTCACCGCGGTGGGATCCCAGGGCGGGAGGTCCGTCCGCTCCTGCCTTGCGGGCGAACGAGGAGCGCCGCCCCGGCGGGAGGATCTGGCGCGAAGGGAGACGGTGGCTTCGGAGCGTGGGGGCTGCTCGTCGGAGGGGCTCATGTCCTTCGGGCTCCCGCGTCCTTACGCGGCCTTGCGCGAGGAGGCCGCGGCATTCACCACCGGCCTCGCCGGCGGGGTGGGCGCGGGTGCCTCGGTGGCCGATGAGGACTCGCGCGACTGCGCGGTGGCCCGCCGAAGCCTCAGGGCAATGAAGACGAGCCCCAGCGCCAGCACCGAGACCAGCGCCCCGAGCCCGATCACCAGGTAGCGGAGCCGCGCGGTGGGGCTGGCACCCGCCGGAGGCGCGGCCACGGACGAGGAGATCTCGTTCACCACCAGGGTGACGTCCTCCGGGCGCAGGCCTTCCACGCTGCCCGCCACCAGCCGGCGCAGGTCCTCCTCCAGTCCCCTCACCTTCGACCCGTAGCCCTGCCGCACGCGCAGCAGCGCCGATGCCCGGGGTTGTCCCGCCGGCTGACCCGGGCGCGCCGGGGCGGGGATGACCAGGTGCACCCGCGCGGAGGTCACGCCGGCCACCGACACCAGCGTCGACTGAAGCTCCTCCGAGAGCGCGTTCACGTAGGCCGCCCGCTCCTGGGTGGGCGTGGGCACCATCCCCGGCTCTATCCCCTTGAAGCCCTTCGTCTTCGGGCGGGGCAGGCCGTGCTCGCTCAGAAGGCGCGTGGCGCCGGTGGCCTGCTCCTCCGGCAGCTCGATGGCCCAGGTGGGCTTCTTGCCGGCTTCAGGGACCTTCCGGGCGTCGAATCCCTTCTCCAGAAGGAGGGACTGCAGCTCGTTGGCGTCCGCCTCGTCGAGCCCGTGCTGGATGCGCGCGGTGCAGGCGGTCAGGAAGAGGAGGACGAGGGCGGGGAGTACGCGGGACATGGGGGGCTCCGGGATCACTAGACCTGGGTCTGCAGGACCTGCTTCACGCCGGAGGTCGCCTTCTCCACGACCTTCCCGGCCAGATCGAGCTCCTGCGTGGCTCGGTAGATCTGCGCCTGCATGGCCAGCAGCTCCGCCGGGGTGAAGCTCTTCCCCGACTGCGCGAGCTGCAGGATGTGGTCGAGCCGGCGCTGCGCCGAGGCCACCCGATCCAGCGCCTGCGCGCCTTCCGGCCGCGTCACCTGCGCCTTGGCCTCCACCCGCTGGGACGCCTTCACCTGCGAGACCTGCGGCGCCTTCACCACCGCGCCGGGCCTCGCCGTGTCCGTCACCTGCCGGGGCGCGACCTCCGAAGGGCCCTGCGCGCCGGGCGGCTGCGAAGGGCTGCGCTGACCTGCCGCGCCCTCCGGCTTGCCCACCCCGTCGAGGACCTTCCCGAACTTCTCCTTGCCGGTCTCGAGCCCCTGCGACGGCTGGGCGCCCGCGACCTGTCCAACCCTGTCGATGGCCATGGCGTCCCCCGTCACCGGATGTTGTTGATGGCGGCCTTCGCCGAGTCGTGGCGGACCTTCATGATGTTGGAGAGCGCGGTGAACTCACGGCTCTCCTGCTGCATCGCGTTCTGCAGCTTCAGGTACTCCATGTTGAAGCTGCGCTGCTCCGAGGCCATCAGCTTCTGCGCCTCCATCAGGTCCCAGTCGCTGCCCTTCCCCGTGCCGGAGACGCCTCCGCCGCCCACCGGTCCCCCGAGCGTTCCCGGGGCGCCTCCCACCGAGGTCACCCCGCTCTGCGAGGAGGCCAGGCCGGAGATCCCTGCCGCGAGGTTCGCCACGCCGCTCACCGCCGCGCTCACCACCGGGGCGCCGGGGATGAACGCGCCGGCCACCGCCCCGCCGAGCTGCGCTGCGCCCGAGACCGCGCCGGAGACCGTCCGCGCCATCACCTGGCCAAAGTCGTTCATGGGCGTCTGCCGCGGCGTGGTCACCGTGACCGACGTGGATGGGATGCGGTTCGGGTTGTCGCTCATGTGCGTGCGCCTCCGGTCCCGGACGCCTTGCGGCGCGCGTGCCGGGGCGTGACGCCCGTGAATCCGGACACTTACGTCGGGAGGAGCCGTCCGCGGGGGGAGACGCCGTCCGCGGGCGTGGACCTTCGGCCGAGGTCAGAAGGTGGAGGAGAGGCTCCGCTGTGCCCAGTCCAGGGCGCCTGCGTAGGCGCGCGCGAGCACCTCTTCGGCGACACCGTGCGCGGCGGCCAGCTCGGCCAGGGGGGAGAAGTCCCCCCGTTGCCAGGCGCCCGCTGCCCGGAAGAGCAACGAGGGCAGGTCGGTGGCCTCCCCCAGCAGCGCCTTCTTCACCCGGGGCGCGAGGGCGAGCTGCCCGAGCAGCTCCGGCAGCGGCCGTCCGATGAGCGCGTCCACCTGCGAGAGGAGCCCCATGAGGAAGAGGTCGCCGGCGGCGTCGGGGATGCCGAACGGCGCCGCGAGCAGCTCGCCGAACTCGGCGCGGATGAGGGTGTGGAGCAGGAGCTCGGTGGGCCGGCCCTCGCCGAGGCTGGTCAGCGTCACCAGCGCGGCCCAACGCCGGAACGGCCGTTCGCCCAGCAGCGTCAGCGCCTGACGGATCGACTTCACCGCGCTGCGCCAGTGGAACGCGGCGCTGTTCAGGTGCCGCAGGAGCTTGACCGAGAGCGGAGGGTCCGTCTTGAGGATCGCCTCCACCTCGTCCAGTACCAGAGGTCCGCTCACCGCCTGGATCAGCCGGAGCCGGGAGAGCGCGGAGCCGGGCACGTCCCGGGCGCTGATCATCCGGGGGCGGCTGAAGAAGTAGCCCTGGAGGAGGCTGTAGCCCGCCCCGATGGCGGCATCCATGTGGTCGCGCGTCTCCACCTTCTCGGCGAGGAAGCGCAGGCCGGTGCGGCCGTGACGCAGCACGAGGGCTTCCCGCTCCGACGGGGACGTGGCGAGGAAGTCCACCTTGATGAAGTCCGCCAGCGCGACCAGCGGCGCGAACTTCGGGCTGTCCACGAAGTCGTCCAACGCGATGAGGTAGCCCGCCTCCTTCAGCGCGCGCGCCGCCCGGACCACCTCCTCGTCGGGCTCTACCGTCTCCAGAAGCTCGGCCACCGCCAGCTCGGCGGGCAGCACGTGGAAGAGGCCCTGCACCAGCACGTCGCGGTTCACGTTGACGAAGAGGCGGCTGCCGCCCGAGAGCGTCTCCAGGCCGAAGACGTGGAGCGCGTCGTGGATCACCCGCGGCGAGGCCTGGTCCGCGTGCTCTCGCACGAACTCGTTCTCCGGGCCGGCGCGGAAGAGCAGCTCGTAGGCGTAGACGCTCAGCCCCGGGTCGAAGATGGGCTGGCGGGCAACGAAGAGATCCATGATGCGCCGGAAGAACCGGGGGAACTCTACGGGCGCCGGCCTCCCCTGAGAAGCGCGCGTTGGTCCGCCGGAAAGTTGCGGGCGCTACAGGGCGATACAGACTCGTAGGCTCCCGGACAAGAAGGAGCCTCCGATGCACGCCACCGAGACCCACCTCTCCCGCGAGCGCTTCCACCCCCGCGTGGACGCCGGCTTCATGGTCAAGCTGCTGGCAGGCGGACGGCCGCTCATCGCCAAGGCCGAGAACCTCTCGATGAACGGGCTGTACGTGCAGTGCTCGGCGCTCGCGAACGTGGGCCGCTGCACCGTCGTCCTCCCGCTGCCCAACGACCGCGAGGTGGTGTGCGGCTGCATCGTGCGCAGGCTGGATGGCGACGGCATCGCGCTCGAGTTCGACGGGCTCGACTGGGACGACATGTTCGCGCTGGCGCGGTTCCTCCACCCGCGGCTGCCGTAGCGCAGAACGAAGCGCTACTCCCAGGCCAGCGCTTCGACCACGTCCAGCTTCGCCGCCCGCTGCGCCGGATAGAGCCCCGCCAGCACCGCGCACACCGAGGCGGCCAGCACCATCTGCACCGCGATGGCCACGGGGAACACGAACGGGAACGACCACCCCGTCCCCTGCAGGCCGACGACGTGGGTGACGATGAGCCCCATCACCGTGCCGGAGGTCACGCCCAGCACCCCGCCGGTGAGCCCGATCAGCGCCGCCTCGCCGGTGAACAGCCGGATGATGTGGCCGCGCCCCGCGCCGATCGCCCGCAGAAGGCCAATCTCACGCGTCCGGTCCAGCACCGCCGCCAGCAGCGTGTTGATCACCCCGAGCAGCGCGAGCAGCACCGCCACCGCCTCCATGGCGTTGGTCACCGCGAAGGCTCCGTCCACCAGGCCCATCGCCTCGTCGCGCAGCTCGTGGTTGGAGAGCGCGTAGAGATCGTACTGCCGGCCCCAGCGGGCGGTGATCGCCTCGCGCACGGTCTCGAGCTGCGCGATGTCGTGGACGTAGACCTCGTAGGTGTCCACCCGGTCGTCGCCGAACCAGTCCACGAAGTGCGCCCGGTCCAGGAACACCGCGCCCTGGTCGCTGGTGTAATCGATGATCACCGCGCCCACGGTGAGCGTCCTCGTCCCGCCCGGCGTGTCGAGCGGGAAGGTGTCCCCGGGCGCGAGGTCCCGGCGCCGGGCGAGGTTCTCCGAGATGGTGACGAAGCCCTGCGCCCGCTGCGCCTCGGTGGGCATGGCGCCGGCGAGGACGGTGGGGTTCGCGTGGCGGTTGTAGATCTCCGGGCGCATGGAGATGAGGAACACGCGCAGCCCGAGCACGTCGTGCTGGAAGAGCCGCACGAAGTCCACCGACGAGACGCCCGGCAGCGCCTCCATCTGCACGCCGATGTCCGGAGACATGGGCACGTTCTTCACCCCGCCGATCTTCGCGGAGGAGGTGACGAAGAGGTCCGCGGGCACCGACTGCTCGATCCAGCGCATCGCCGACACGCGGAAGGAGCCCACGAACCCGCCGAGGCACACGGTCATCGCCACGCCCACCGCCAGCGCAGAGATGGGGACCGCGGTCCTGCCGGGCGCGCGTGCGAAGTTGTCCGCCGCCAGCCGCCCGCTCACGCCGAGCAGCCACTGACCGGGCTTCGCGAAGAGCGGCTGCAGGCCGCGCAGGAGGACCGGCGCCAGCAGCGTGGAGCCCATCAGGGTGGCGAAGATCGCCAGGTAGCCGCCGACGGGGACGTTCTCCATGGGCGGGGGGATGAGCGTCAGCGGCCAGATCGCGAGCAGGAGCAGCGCGCCTGCGACAGTGGCCGCGCGGGGGATCCGCCGCACGTCCGCGCCCACCGCCGCGTCCTGCCGCAGCGCCTCCACCGGCTGGACCGCGGACGCCCGCCACGCCGGCTGCAGCGCGGCGAACGCGCTCCCCGCGATGCCGAAGACGAAGCCCAGCCCGAGCTGCAGGGGCCCCACCGACACGTCGCCCGCGTTGACGTGCACGTAGAGCGAGGAGACCGCGTCCTCGACGAAGCCGATGGCCACCCGCGCGATCAGCACGCCCAGGGGCAGGCCGATGACCGTGCCGATGATGCCCAGCACCAGGGCCTCGAGCGTGAACAGCGCGCGCAGGGCCGAGCGGGTGGCGCCGATGGCACGCAACGTCCCGATCTCGCGGCGCCGCTGCAGCACGCCGATGGAGATGGTGTTGTAGACGAGGAACACGCCCACCAGCAGCGCCACGCCGGAAGCGATGTTCAGGCCGAGCTGGAACGAGCGCACCATCTTCGCCACGCTGCCGCCGCGGCGGCTCGGGCGCTCGATCTCGAACTGAGAGCCCAGCGCGGACACCAGCGACGCCTGGACCGTGTCCACGCCCACCGCCGGATCGACCGCCACGTCGATGCGGTCCACCGTGCGCCCGCGCCCGAAGGCCTCCTGCGCCGAGCCCACGAACATCACCGCCACCGAGCCGCCGAAGGCCTTCACCGGCCCCGACTCCTCGATCAGCGCGTGGACGACGAAGTCCTTCGTGCCCTCGTGGGTGACGAGCTGGAAGGTGTCGCCCACGCCGAGCCCGTGGCGCTGGGCGAAGCGCTCGGCGACGAGCATCCGGTCGGTGGAGTTGAGGAACTCGAGGTCCTCGGCCAGCGCGGAGACGTCCGCATCCTTCGCGCGGTAGTCGCGGAAGTAGCCGTCGTCGAGCAGGTCGACGCCCATCACGTACAGGCTGTCGCCCGGTGAGCCGGCCACCGGCGCGATGACGGTCATGCCGCCGGACGCCGCGGTGACCCCTTCGACCTCGCGCACCCGCTCGACCAGCGCCTCGTCGAAGCCGGACTGGCTGCCGGCGACGGTGAGGTCCGCCTTGCCGGCGATGGTGTCGACGGTGGAGCGGAACGCGTCGAGCACGGTCTTGTTGATGGCGGCGATCCCCACCATCGTCGCCACGCCCACGGAGACGCCGAGGATGGTGAGCACCGTGCGCAAGGGCGCGCCGAAGAGGTGGCGCAGAGAGACGAGCCTGAGGAGCTGGAGCATGCGGACGCGGGAGGCTTCAGGCCGCCACGCCCTCCCCTGCCACCACCCGCTCGTCGCCGACGATGGCGCCGTCCCTGAGCCGGACGATCCGGTCACCCACCGCCGCCGCCTTCTCGTCGTGGGTGACCATCACCACCGTGAGGTTCTGCTCGCGGGTGGCCTCTCGGATGAGGCGGAGGACCTCCACCCCGGTGCGCGAGTCGAGGTTGCCGGTGGGCTCGTCCGCCAGGAGCAGCGCCGGCTTTATGAGCAGCGCGCGCGCCACCGCCACCCGCTGCATCTCGCCGCCGGAGAGCTCGTCCGGACGGTGGTGGTCACGGCCCTTCAGGCCCACCCGGTGGAGCAGCTCGCGGGCAGGACCTTCCAGCGCGCCGCGCGGGGTGCCGGAGAGCAGCCCGGGGAGGATCACGTTCTCCAGCGCGGAGAGCGTGGGCAGCAGGTTGAAGAACTGGAAGATGAAGCCGAGCCGCTCGCGGCGGAACTTCGCCAGCTCCGCGTCGCGCAGGCGGGAGAGCTCGCGGCCGTCGATGGTGAGCGAACCTGCGGTGGGCACGTCCAGCGCGCCGAGGAGGTTGAGCAGGGTGCTCTTGCCCGAGCCGGAGGGCCCCATCACCGAGAGGAACTGCCCCTTCGGAACGTGCAGGTGGTCCACGCCGAGCGCCTTCAGCTCGGTGCGTCCGCGCCGGTACACCCTGGAGACGTTCTTCACCTCGATCATATCCGCGTGATTCCTTCCCGCTCCGCCCAGCCGACCAGCCCGTTGGGGAGCCGGATCCGCACGTAGCGGCCTTCCGTCTCCAGCAGCCGCACCTTCAGCCCCGCGTGCACCTCGAACGACACGCGGGAGACGCCGGTGGGCAGCTCACGCGCCTGGAGGGTGGGGATCGTCACGACGCCGCTGTGGATACGCTCTGCCACGAAAACGTGCGCGCCGACCACCCCGCCGGTGGGGATCGCCAGCACGAGCAGCGTTCCAGCGAGCATCCCCGCCCACGTCCGCCTCCCGGGCTTCAACGCGCGGAAGAGGAAGACGAAGGTGAAGCCGCCCAGCCAGAACGAGAGGAACGCCCACACGAAGAGGTCCCGCGGCGTGGCGAGGGCCAGGCGCTCGAGGAAGGTCTCGCCCGCTCCGGCGCCCACCACCTCGTCGGCCTGGCGGGCCCGCGCGAGCGCGAGGTTCGAGAGGAGGTCGTCCCCGTCGCCGCCCGTCCGCCGTGCGCGCTCGAGGTAGAGCACCGCCTGCCCGAGGTCGTCCTTCCGCAGCGCCGCGGTGCCGAGGTTGTAGAGCACGTCCGCGCCGCCGTAGCCGCGTTCGACGAGCCTGTTCCAGAGCTCGATCGCCCGGTCGTAGTCCGCCTGCTCGTAGGCCGCCGCGCCCTGCAGGAAGAGCTGCCGCGCCTCGTCCGGCGTGTAGAAGGACGGCGAGGGCTCAGCGGGCTGCGCGAGCGAGAGGAACGCGATCAGCGTGGCGGAGGTGGCGGTGATCATCATCGGCGCTCCAGCGCCTCCAGCGCCGCCTCCGCGTCCTCGAGCAGCCGCTCGCGCGCCGCCATGTCCGCTGCGCCCGGCGCGTAACGCCCGAGCTCGCAGGTCTCCAGGACCGAGCGCACCTTCTTCGAGGTCTCCTCCGGGACGCCCTTGTTCGCCAGGCGGGCCTCGAGCGACGCGTGGGTGAGCCCGCTGAACGGTTCGCCGAAGCGCGCCTGCAGCAGCGCATGCACCGATCGCTCGACCTCCGCGAAGAACGCCTCCGCGCTCCCCGAGACGCGCAGCTTCTCCGCCTCCGAGAGCCTCCGCCGCGCCGCCTTTGCCTGCTTCCTGCGCACCGCGCCCGCGTCCTCCTTGCCGAGCCGCGTCCGCGCCAGGCCGATGAGCCCCAGCGCCGCCCACAGCCCGAGCGGCGAGAGCACCACCGGGAGGAACCAGCCTTCCCGCCAGGGAGGCGGGCCCTGGGTGACGAGCGATCCCATCCCCGGGCCCACGTGACGCAGCGGATGGATGCCGTCGGGGGTGAGCAGGTTCTTCGGACCGCCGATCCCGTCCGTGGCGCCGCTACCTGTTCCGGTTGCGCCGGTCGCGCCGTTGCCCGCGAGGGTGTCCTGCGCGCCGCCCGCGGGCGGGTTCACCTTCACCGTGATGGGCTCGGTGCGCGCGGTCTCGTACTGGCGGGTCTCCGGGTTGAAGAACGGGAAGGTCAGCTCGGGGAGGGTGAAGGTGCCCGTCTGGCTGGGCATGACCACGTACTCCTGCGTCCGCCGTCCGCCGTAGGCGCCGCTGCGCGTGGTCACCTTGTCCGTGGTGGTGGGCTCGTAGACGCGGAAGGACGGCGGGGCCACCACCCGGGGCACGGGCACGTTCTTCACGTTGCCGCGGCCCTCGAGGAACACGCGCACCGTCAAAGGATCCCCCAGCGTGATCTCCTGCGGGGTGACGTCCATGGAGAGCTTCCAGCGCCCCACGTTCGTCGGCGTGAAGCCATCCGGTGATCCGGACGGCAGCGGCTTCACCTCCAGCGCGATCGTGTTCCCCTTCCGGCTCACCTTGTGGCCGGCGAAGAGGAAGCCGGTCGTCACCTCCGCCTGCACCGGCTCGATCTCCAGCGTCCCCGCACGGGTGGGGAACAGCGCCTTCCGCTTGAGCAGGTACGCGCGGTAGGACACGCCGTTGATCGTCCGCTGCTCGGAGGTGAGGTTGGTGGGGCTGTCGATGTCTTCGCTCCAGAAGCCCTCGAGCTGCGGGAAGGTCACCCGCTCCACGCTCGCCACGTCCACCCGGCTGAAGAGGTAGACGGTCATCGTCACCTGCTGGCCGACGTAGGCCTCCTTCGTGTCGAGGTACGTGCGGACGAAGAGGTCGCTGTCCGTGCGCGGGATCTCCGGCTCGGGGAAACCTCCGAAGGGGTTGATGCCTCCGCCCGGCGCGCCTCCTGGACCTCCGCGACCTCCCGGTCCGAAAAGATCCGCGAACGGGTCCGGCACGCGGCCGCGGCGAGACCCTCCGGGAGCCTGTGCCTGCGGTGGCGCGAGGCTGCCGGGGCGCACGGTCACGGTGAGGGCCTTCGTCGCGTGCTTCTGTCCGTCCGCGTGCAGCGTGGAGGGCGCGATGGTGAGCTTCCCGAGCTTCTGCGGGCGCAGCACGATCACCCATTGGGTGATGCGAAGGATCTGCGTCTGCCCCCCGCTCATGTTGATGGAGGTCTGCTCCATCGGCGAGCGGGAGAGGACCTCGAAGTCCTCGAAGGCGGGCAGCTCCAGCTTCGAGCCGCGGGGCGCGTTCTGCAGCACCACCGTCACCCGGAGCGTGTCCTCGATGCCGAGCTCGGTGCGATCCGCCGTCTGGTAGAGCTCGAGCGCGTCGTCGGCGTGCGCGGGCAGCGGCAGGGCCACCAGCGCCGCGGCGAGCGCGAACAGGATCGCGCGAACGCGGGCGTCACCAGTCCTTGTCATTGCCGGGCCTCGGTCTACGCGGCTGCTGGAACCGCCAGAGCTGGTGATTCTTTTCGTTCTGACGCATCGAATCCAAGAGGTTCTCGGCCTCCTGGCGGCTCACCTCGTCTGCCTGGCCGCCGTCCGCCGCGGCGTCGCCCTGCTGACGTCCTTCGCTGCCGGCGTCGACGCTGCCCGCATCCGGCGTGCCGCCGTCGCGCGCCTGCGAGTCCCCCTGCCCGCCGTCCTGTGACCCTGCGTCCAGCGCACCGCCGTCGTTGAAGCCCGCGTCGCCCCGGTTGGAGTCCGTCCCGCCGTCCGCGCCCGCGTCCGCGCTGCCCCCGTCGAGTTGGCCGCCATCCGTCCCGCCATCACCGTGGCCTCCGTCCGGCGTGCCCGCGTCCGACGAGGCGCCGCCCCCGTCCTCTCCGCCGTCGCTCTGGCCACCGTCCTGCGGTTGGCCGGCATCGCTTCCAGCGTCCGGCTCCCCGCCGTCGCCCTGACCACCATCCGGCTGCTGGCCGCCATCCTGGCCTGCGTCCTCCGCGCCCCCGTCGATGCCACCGTCCTGCCCGCCGTCCGGAGTGCCTCCGTCGGTGCCGGCATCCTCTCCGCCGTCCTGGCCTCCATCAGTGGATGCATCCGGGCCGTCGGAGGGCTGATCGCCCTTCGGCGGGATCTTCCTCAGGAGCACCTCGAGGTTGTGCCGCGCCTCCGCGTCATGCGGGTTCAGCGCGAGCGCCTTGCGGTACATCCCGATCGCCTCCTTGTCCTTCTCCTGCGAGGCGTACGCGTTGCCGAGGTTGAAGAACCCCTTCTGGCGCAGGGCCGGATCGTCGGCGGCCGAGGACGTGGCCCGGAGCCAGGCCTTCTCCGCCTCCTCGAAACGCCCCAGCTTGTAGTGCGCGTTGCCGATGTTGTGATCGAGCACCGCCGACGCGGGCAGCTCCCGCTTCGCCGCCTCGAAGGCCGCCAGCGCGTCCTCGTAACGGCCCTCTTCGTAGGCGCGCATGCCCCGCGCAACGGTGGGGTGATTCTTCTCCAGCATCCCCAGCTCGCGGTCGCGCGGTGGAGGCGTGGCCGCGGCGCCGACGAGGAGGGACGCGAAGAGCAGTGACAGCAGCGCCCGCTTCATCCCGCGCGCTCCTCTTTTGGCATCTTCCTGCGCGACGGGCGCACCAGCATGCCCAGCACCACCAGCGCGAAACCCGGCAGCGCGTACTCCTGGAATGCCTGCGCGTACCTCACCGACATGCGGCTCTCGAGCTCCTGCTTCTGGAGCCTGTCGATCCGTTCGATGACCTCGGCCATGGCGACGCCGCGGGGTTGGTGGAAGTACTCGCCGGAGGTCAGCTCGGCGATGCGGCGCAGCCCGCCGCCATCCAGTCGCGTGAGCACGGTCTGCCCCGAACGGTCCCGCTTGTAGCCCACCACCTCGCCGCTCCGGTTGAGCAGCGGGATGGGCTCGCCCGCCTCCGAACCGATGCCCACCGCGTACACCCGCACGTTCGACGCGCGCAGCTTCTCCACCGCCTCGTCGACGCTGGCGCCGAAGTCCTCGCCATCCGAGAGCAGCACCACCACCTTGTCGCCGGTCTGCCGATCCGCGTTGGCCAGCACCGTCTCCGACAGGAGCAGCGCCCCGCCCACGTCGCTGCCTCCCTGCGGCATGTCGTCCGGGTTCACCGCCTTGAGGAAGAGCTTCACCGCCGCGTAGTCCGAGGTCAGCGGGCTCTGGACGAACGCATCCCCGGCGAAGACCACGAGGCCCACCCGATCGCCCTTCAGCTCGTCGAGCAGCGTCATCAACTCCAGCCGCGCGCGCTCGATGCGGGAGGGCTGCACGTCTCGGGCGTACATCGACTTCGACGCGTCGAGCGCCACCACCACGTCGATCCCGCTGCGCTTCACAAGCTCTGTGTGCGAGCCGCACTCGGGCTGCCCGAGCGCGACCACCAGCAGCATCAGGCCCACCGCGTAGAGCGCCGTCTGGATCAGTGGACGCACGGTGGAGACGCCGGGCGCGAGCGTGGCAGC
>CAZCWA010000021.1:0-20759 GCA_964502265.1 uncultured Myxococcaceae bacterium
TCGTCCCACTCGGGCGGCGTGAGCTGGTCGACCGGGACGGCGCGCGCGTCGGCGATGGGCGGGGGCATCGCGCTGTTCTAGCAGCGCCCGGGCCCCTGCTCCCCCGCAGCCCACAGCGGCAGGTGGTCCCGCACGTAGTCCGCGATGCTCCGCCCCGGCCGCCCGAGCAGTTGGCCGAGAGTCGGGTCCACCCTCTCCGCCTGCCCGAAGCGGATGCCGGCGTGGAGCAGGGTGATCACCGCCGCCTGGCCGAATCCCTGGCCCTGCCGCCGGAGGTGGCGCAGCGAGCCGATGATCGAGGCGGGCACGTAGCGGATGTCCCGCCCGAGCGCCGAGGAGAGGATCTGCGCGGCCTGGGCGAAGTCGATCGCCTCGGGGCCGGTGAGGGTCCACGCCTTCCCGAGGTGCGTGGCCGGATCGCCGAAGGCGCGGACGGCGACCTCGGCCACATCGCGCACGTCGACGAAGGCGACCTTGCCCTTGCCGGCGGGGACGAAGATCCGGCCGTCCCGCACGATGTCCGCCCGGTACTGGTCGCCGAGGTTCTGCGCGAAGAAGCCCGGCCGGAGGATGGTCCACGGCAGGTCCCCGCGCCGAAGCCGCTGCTCGATGCCGTGGTGCGGCACGTAGCGGTTCTTCTCCGCGCCGGTCACCGAGAGGAAGACCACGTGCGCGACCTCGCGCTTCGCCGCCTCGTCGAGGAACGCGTTGATCGTCCCCTCCACCTTCGAGATGTGCGGCGGGCGCATGAGGAAGATCCTCGCCACGCCCTCCAGCGCGGGGCCGAAGGTGGCGGGGTCCTCGAAATCGAAGGCCACCTGGTCCTCGCGCTCGGATGCGCCGCGCACCGCCGCGCGCACCGGAAGGCCCGCCTCCCGGAGCAGCCGCACCACGTGTCTGCCCACGTTCCCGGACGCGCCGGTCACCAGGACGATCCCTTCGCTTTTCATGCGAGCCCCTTACCCCGGCCGCTTCGCCTCGCCGGCAGGCGCGGCGGCCGCCTCGTTGGCGGCGGCGAACTTGCGGCGCAGCTTCTCGAACGGGCTCACCCCATCCGAAGGCGGGGGGGCGGGGACATCGGCGGTGAGGTCGCGGACCTCGAGGAGTGCCTCGGGGATGTCCTGGAGGAAGCGGGAGGGGGTGCGGGGGACTTCCTTCCCGCGCTTCACCCTCGTCGCGGCGCGGGTGAGGAAGAGCTTCTCCTTGGCGCGGGTGATCCCGACGTAGCAGAGGCGGCGCTCCTCCTCGATGTTCGGGGGCTCGCCCTGCATGCCGCCGTGGGGCATCAGGTCCTCCTCCATGCCGATGAAGAAGACGACGCGGAACTCCAGCCCCTTCGACCCGTGCACGGTCATCAGGGTCACCTTGCGTCCGCCGCCGGGGGCGTCCTCCTCCTCGCGCGTGTCGAGCGAGAGCCGGTTCAGGTACGTGAGCAGCCCCGCCTTGGGGCCTTCGCGCTTCTCGTAGTTCTCCAGCGACTGCAGCACCTGGTCGATGGACTTGAGCTTTCTCTCCACCGCGGTGGCCGAGGGCGTGTGCGCGCGCGTGGCGTCGCGGAAGCCTGTCTCGTCGAGCAGCGCGCGGGTGACCTCGGCGAGCTGTCCCCGGTCGAAGCGCTCGCGGTAGCGCTCCACCAGGTCCACGAACGCGGCGATGCAGTCGGCGGAGCCACGCGGCAGATCCTCGAACGTGGCGGCCTGCTGCATCGCCTCCCACACCGGGACATCCAGCCTGCGCGCGTGGGCGACCAGGCGCTCCATGGTGACGTCGCCGATCCCTCGCGCGGGCACGTTGACGATGCGCAGGAGCGAGACCTCGTCGCGCGGGTTGGCGATCACCTTGAAGTAGGCGATCACGTCCTTCACCTCGCGCCGGTCGAAGAACTCCGAGCCGCCGATCAGCTCGTAATAGATGGTCTTCTCGCGCAGGGCCTCCTCGATGGGATGGGCCTGGCCGTTGGTGCGGTAGAGCACCGCGATCTCGTCCGCGGGCACGCCCTCCACCTCGATCTGCCGCGCGATCTCCCGGACCACCCAGCGCGCCTCCTCCTCCTCGGAGGGGAGCACCACCAGCGTCACCTTCTCCCCGTTGAGACCATCGGTCCACATGCGCTTGGCCTTGCGCTCGGGGTTCTTCTCGATGACCGCGTTGGCGGCCTCGAGGATGGTCTTCGTGGAGCGGTAGTTCTGCTCGAGCCGGACCTCCTGCGCGCCGGGGAAGAAGGTGTCGTAGCGGAGGATGTTGCGGACCTCGGCGCCTCGCCAGCCGTAGATGCATTGGTCGTCGTCGCCCACCGCGCACACGTTCTTCTGCTCGCCCGCGAGCTGGGTGAGCAGGTCGAGCTGCGCGGTGTTGGTGTCCTGGAACTCGTCGACGAGCAGGTAGCGGAAGCGGCGGGTGTACTTCTCCTTCGTGCCCGGGTGCTCGCGGAAGAGCTGGGTGGGCAGGACGATGAGGTCGTCGAAGTCCACCGCGCCCATGGCCCGCAGGCCGAGCTGGTACACGGGGAACACGAGGTGGGTGATGAGGTCGTAGTCGTCGCCCAGTCCGGCGGAGAGCTCGTCGGGGACCTCGCCGGCGTTCTTGGCCTTGGAGATGAGGTTGAGGACCTTGCGCGCGTCGAAGGCGCGGTCGTCGATCCGCTTCTCGCGCATCGCGCGGCGGATGAGCGCGAGCTGATCGCCCATGTCGGCGATGGCGAACTTCTTCGGGTAGCCGAGCCGGTGGATGTCCTCCTTGAGGACCTCGGCGCCGAACGCGTGGAAGGTGCAGATGAGCAGCGAGGACGCCTTCTTCCCCGCCATGTGGACCACGCGCTCCTTCATCTCCTGCGCGGCCTTGTTGGTGAAGGTCACCGCGAGGATGTTGCGCGCCGGCACCCGTTTGTCCTCGAGCAGGTGGACGATGCGGTGGGTGATGACGCGCGTCTTGCCGCTGCCCGCGCCGGCCAGCACCAGCAGCGGTCCGTCGGTGGTGACCACGGCTTCGCGCTGGGGGGGATTGAGCTTCGAGAGGTCCATCGCCATCGGGGGCCACGCCTACCACAACGCCGCGAGCGCACACCGGGCGAGCGGGCGTGTGCGCCTGGCCCCGGCGCTTGACCGCCCACCGCGCGCGGGCGAGATCCTCCCCTCCCCGTGCCGTCCCCCTTCTCCACCATCGCCGAGCTCGACGCGTTCCTCGACGCGCACGCGGACACGCTCGGCCACGTGCGCGGCCTGGGCGCGGACGTGCTCTCCGACCTGCTGCCCGAGCCCGCCGCGCGCGCACTGCGCTACGTGCTCGAGCGCGGGCGGCTCATCGACTTCGCCAGCGAGGAGGGCATCGCCCGCTTCGGCCACGCCCTCACCTACGCGCCCAAGGCCCGTGCGGCGCTGCCGGCGCTCACCCGCGGCTTCCTCGAGCGCGAGCGGGTCGAGATAGAGCACGCGCGTGCCACGGTGAAGGAGCGGCTTTCGCCTCCTGCGAAGGGAGAGCCGCTGCTCGAGTCGCTGCATCGCGATGCGCTGGCGCTGCGCGAGGCGCATCCGGCGGGGATCGCGCCGCGCGCCCTGGAACGGATCTCCCCGAGCCGCCTGCTCCCCGACGACACGATCCCCGGCCTGCGCTTCTGGGACGAGCGCCCGTGGGTGCGGACGGGCGCGGCGGTGCCGGTCCCGGTGGTGGTCTCGCTGGTCTTCACCGGCACCGACGGCGGCCTGCGCGCGGACTGTCCGTTCTGCGGGACCCTGTGCGTGCACACGCTGGCGGCGGTGGACACGTACCTCGCCTGGCTGCGCGAGCCGCTCACCGCGGATCGAAGGGCGTGGCTGGAGGACGTGCGGCGGCCTGCGTGGGAGCGCGCGCTCAAGGCGATCGGCGACGCGCTTCAATCCTCCGAGCGGAAGTCGCCGGCGGTGCAGGTCTCGTGGCGGCTGCGCGTGTACGGCGACGATGGGGTGGAGGTGGTGCCGTACCTGCACAAGGCGACGCGCAAGGGCGTGAGCGCGGGGACGCGGGTGGGGCCATCGAAGCTCCTGCAGGAGGCGGACGCGGTGCTCACGTCGCAGGAGCGGCGTGTGGCGGAGCTGTGCGCACGGACCTTCTCGTACGCGGGGCGCGAGCTGCTCGCTGCGCTGGCCGGGCATCCGCGCGTGGTGCTGGCCGAGAACCCGAACGCGGCGGTGAAGGTGGAGGTCGGGCGGGTGGGCCTGCTCGCGGACGAGCGCGCGGGAAGGGTGGTGCTGGCGCCCGCGCTGGATGGCGCAGCGCTGCCGCAGGGGTACGTGAAGCGGCTGCTCGATGAGCGCCCGAACGGTCCGCCCGCGTTCCTCTTCGAGGAGGCCGCGCGCCGGCTGACGGTGCTCGAGTTGCCCGACGAGGTCCGCGCCACGCTGCTGGCGCTCGGGCGGTACGGGAACGACTTCCCGCCGGAGAGCCACGCCGCGCTGGTGGAGAAGCTCTCGCACCTCTCCGCGCGCGTGCCGGTGGCGATGCCGCGATCGGTGATGGGCGAGCAGATCCCGGTGCACACCCGCTCGGTGATCCGGCTCCAGGTCCAGCCGGCGGGCACCGTGCGCCTCGAGCTGCGGGTGCGGCCGCTGCCGGAGAGCACCGCGTTCGTCCCCGGCGAGGGCGCGCGCGACGTGCACGTGCGCAGGGAGGGAAAGCCCCTGCACGCGAAGCGGGACTTCGCGCAGGAGCTCGCTGCGGCCACTGCGTTGCGGGATGCGCTGCGCCTCGCGCTGGGGGAGAGACTGCCGCCGCCGGACGAGGATCCGACGGTGAGCGGCGCGTTCACGTACACGCTCCCGTCCGCGCACGTGGCGCTGGAGCTGCTCGGCGTGCTGGAGGGGCTGGAGGCGGAGCTGGAGTGGGTGGGCCAGCCGTTGCGGTTGGCGGGACACGCGCAGGCGACTGCGCTGAAGGTCACGCTCGAGAGGCGGCGGGACTGGTTCGGGGTGAACGGCGGGCTGCACGTGCAGGGGGAGCGGGTGTCCCTCGCGGTGCTGCTGGACGCCGCGCGGCGGGAGGAGAAGTACGTCCCGGTGAAGGCGCACACCTTCGTCGAGATCGGCGAGGCGCTGCGGCGGCACCTGCGCTCGCTGGCGGATCACACCTGGCGCTCGTCGAACGGGCTGGAGGTGGGGCCGTCTGCTGCGGACGCGCTCGATGCGCTCTCGCGCGAGGGCTCGGCGGTGGACGCGGACGCGACGTGGCGCGCGCTCGCCGAGCGGATCTTCTCCGCCCGCGAGCTGCGCCCGAAGCTGCCGCGCACGCTCAAGGCGGAGCTGCGGCCGTATCAGCTCGAGGGATTCCAGTGGCTCACCCGGCTCGGGTCGTGGGGCGCGGGCGCGGTGCTCGCGGACGACATGGGGCTGGGCAAGACGGTGCAGGCGCTGGCCGTGCTGCTCGACCGCGCGAAGCAGGGACCTTCGCTGGTGGTCGCTCCGACGTCGGTGGGCTTCAACTGGATCGACGAGGCGTCCCGCTTCGCGCCGTCCTTGCGGCTGACCACCTACGCGGACAGCGAGGACCGCGGGGAGACGCTGGAGAGGCTGGGGCCGCGCGACGTGTTGGTGATCAGCTACGGGCTTTTGGCGCGTGATGCGGAGCGGCTGTCGAAGGTGAAGTTCGCCACCATCGTCTTCGACGAGGCGCAGGCCCTGAAGAACGCGGGCACGCAGAGGGCCCGGGCGGCCAGGATGCTCCAGGCGGACTTCCGCTTCGCGCTCTCCGGCACGCCGCTGGAGAACCACCTCGGGGAGCTGTGGAGCCTGTTCCGGATCGTCTTCCCGGGGCTGCTCGGGAGCTGGGAGGCGTTCCGGGATCGCTTCGCCACGCCGATCGAGAAGAAGCTCGACCCCACCGCCGCGCCGGCGCTCTCGCGGGTGCTGCAGCCCTTCCTCCTGCGCCGGACCAAGGGACAGGTCGCGCAAGAGCTGCCGCCGAAGACCGACCAGCGCGTGCCCGTCGTCCTCTCGCCGGACGAGTGGCAGCTCTATGAGGACGCGAGGCTCGCGGCCCTGAGCGAGCTGGAGTCGCCGAAGCCCCTGCTCCGCGAACAGCAGCGCCGGGTGCAGGTGCTCGCCGCGCTGACACGACTGCGCCTTCTGGCCTCGCACCCGAAGCTCTACGACCGGCGATCCACCCTGCCCTCCTCCAAGCTCGCGCGGCTGGTGGAGCTGGTGGAGGAGCTGCTCGAGGAGGGACACCGCGCGCTGGTGTTCAGCCAGTTCACCTCGCACCTGGCGCTGGTGCGCGAGGCCTTGGAAGCGCGCGGGTGGAAGTACCTCTACCTCGATGGCCGAACCGCACGGACCGAGCGCGAGAAGCGGGTGGCGGCGTTCCAGCGGGGCGACGCGCCGCTGTTCCTCATCTCGCTCAAGGCGGGCGGCTTCGGGCTCAACCTCACCGGCGCGGACAACGTGATCCACCTCGATCCATGGTGGAACCCCGCGGTGGAGGATCAGGCCGCCGACCGCGCGCACCGCATCGGGCAGGACAAGCCGGTGACCGTGTACCGGCTGGTGGCGAAGGGGACGATCGAGGAGCAGATCCTCGCGCTGCACGAGGACAAGCGCGCGCTGGTGCTCGATGTGCTCGACGGCAAGGACGGCGCGGCGCGGCTCTCCAACACCGAGCTGCTCAGCTTGCTTTCACGCCCGGCCGAACGCGTGCTGGCAGACCTCGAAACGCCTTCCACGGAGCGACACTGATGAAGCGATACGCCCCCGCTACAGAGCGCAACCGCGAGCCGATATTGCGCGTGCTGCAGGAGGAGTTGCCCCGTGAAGGGCTCGTGCTGGAGATCGCCAGCGGCTCGGGCGAGCACGCCGTCCACTTCGCCCGCGCGCTGCCGGATGTGCAGTGGCAGCCGAGTGATGCCGACGCGGACGCGCGAGCGAGCATCGAGGCCTGGAGGGCGGAGGCCGCGGTCGGGAACCTCCTCCCCGTGGTCGAGCTGGATGCCGCTCAGGGCGAGGCGTGGAAAGTGACGCGCGCGGACGCGATCGTGTGCATCAACATGATCCACATCGCGCCGTGGCGGGCGTGCGAGGGGCTCTTCGCCGGCGGGGCCCGCGTGTTGGAAGCCGGGGCGCCGCTCATCCTCTACGGACCGTTCTTCCGCGAGGAGGAGGGCGTGCCCACCGCGCCCTCCAATGCGGCCTTCGACGCGAGCCTGCGCGCGCGGAACCCGGAGTGGGGCGTGCGGAGGCTTGTCGACGTCGCACGCGTGGCCGAGGCGAACGGGTTCCTGCTCGCCCGGGTGGCCGAGCTGCCCTCGAACAACTGCTCCGTCGTGTTCCGGCGGTGAGCGTGAACAGCCCCTTCGATCAGCTCGGGCCTCCTCCGCTCGCGCGCGAGGCGGCGGAGAGGCTGCAAGCGGAGCTGCGCGGGAGCGAGGTCGGAAGGCTCGCGCGCGCGGAGGGGAAGATGTTCGGCGTGCTGGTGGCGGAGGGCGCCGATGGCGAGCGGCACGTGCTGCGCGCATTCTCGGGGATGCTCGGCGGGAGGTGGGATCACTCGGGATTCGTCCCCCCGCTGTTCAATCGCACGCGGCGCGAGGCGGTGGAGCCTCCGGGCGAGGCGATCGTGAAGGGGCTGGTTGCGCGGGCAGAAGCGTTCTGCGCGCGAGATGGGGAGCTCTCCCGGTCGCGCTCGGCATTCGCGGAGTTGCAGGCGCGCCATGCCGAAGAGCGCGCGGCGATGAAGCAGGCGCACGCGGAGCGGAAGGCGCGGCGGCATCTGGAGCGTGCGGTGGCGGTGGATGCGGCGGCCGTCCACGCGCTCGATCAGCAGAGCCGCGGCGACAAGGCGGAGGCGCGGCGTTTGGAGGCACGGCACGCCGAAGAGCGGGCGGCGCTGGACCCCTCACTGCGTCGATTGGAGCGTCGGGCGGGGGCGCTGGAGCGGCTGCGCCACGCGGTCTGTCGCGAGCTGATGCGCCGCATCCACGAGACCTACGAGGTGCCCAACGCGAAGGGGGAATGCCGGCCGCTGCTCACCTTGTATGGGGACGCGCTGCCGCCCTCCGGGGCCGGTGACTGCGCCGCGCCCAAGCTGCTCGCCGAGGCGTACCGGCGAGGGCTGCGACCGCTCGCGATGGCCGAGTTCTGGTGGGGTCCGCCGCCGCTCTCGGGTGGCCGCGTGGAGGGCGCCTTCTACCCGGCCTGCCGCGACAAGTGCGGGCCGCTGCTGCCCTGGATGCTGGAGGGCGTTCCCACCGCACCGCCCCGGCTCTTCGCGCCCGCGCCATTCGAGGAAGCGTCGCTGCAGCTCGTCTACGAGGACCGCCACCTGGTCGTGGTCGCCAAGCCGGAGGGGCTGCTCTCCACGCCCGGCCGCGGAGACGCGCCGGCGCTGCGCGACTCGGTCCTCACCCGCCTGCGGGCGCGGTTTCCGGACGCGAAGGGACCGCTGCTCGTGCACCGGCTGGACCTCGACACCTCGGGGCTTCTGCTCGCCGCGCTCGACGAGGAGACCCACCGCGCGCTGCAGGCCCAGTTCCTCCGCCGCGAGGTGCACAAGCGGTACGTGGCGGTGCTCTCTTCGAGGCTCGATGGCCCCGCGCGGGAAGGCGTGATCTCCCTCCCCCTGCGCGGCGATCCGGATGACCGGCCGCGGCAGATCCACGATCCCGTCCACGGGCGGCAGGCGGTGACGCGGTGGCGGCTCATCGCCGATGAGGGTGGTGCGAGCAGGGTGGCCTTGTTCCCCATCACCGGCCGCACCCACCAGCTTCGCGCGCACGCGGCGCACCCGCTCGGGCTCGGCGCGCCCATCCGCGGGGACAGGCTCTATGGAGATGCGGGTGAGGGCCGGCTGTTGCTCCATGCGGAGGCGCTGGCCTTCACCCACCCCGCACATGGAAAGCGCCTGGAGTTGGAGCTCCGCGCGCCGTTCTGACTACTTCTCCATCCTCACCGGGCCGTGCCGCTCGCCGGTTGGACCGCGCCACCGACCGGCTCGGGCTCCACCTGAAGGTGACTGCCGTCTTCTCGGCGATGTCCTGCGAGGCGACGGTCACCGGCACGAGGTTCCAGCCGCGCCGTGCGTCCGCGCCCTGCTTCTTCACGATGACGTAGCCGATCGCGCTCACCAGCAGCGTTGCGACGAAGAAGCCGATGACACCGCCGAGCAGGATGCCGATGGCGGTGGAGCCTCGGGTGGGTCGTCCGGCGTTGAGAACGGTCATGAAGGGAGCATGACACGACAAAGGCGCCTGGAGTTGGAGCTCCAGGCGCCCTTCTGAATCAACGAAGCCGCAAGCGGGAGGCTACTTCACCGACACGCTGCCCCAGGTCAGGGTGCCGCTCTGGAGCGTCCGCGAGACGCTGCCCGAGCCCACGCCGCTCTTGGAGGCGGAGATCACCGTGGTGCCCGCGGGCAGCTTGGTGAACTTGTAGAAGCCGGTGTCGTCCGCGGTCATCGTGCGCCCGTCGCTCAGCTTGATGCTCGCGCTGGCCACGCGGTTGTTGGTGTTGGTGCCGCGGTAGACGACGCCCTGCAGGGACGCGGTGCCGGTGGCCAGCGCAGAGGGCAGGCCGATGCTCCCCCACGTCGGGTTGGCGGTGACCGCGCGCGAGACGGACGTGGTCTTGAAGCCGCTCTTCGAGGCCGTGATGGTGTACGTGCCCGCGGCCACGTTGTTGAACTGGTACATCCCGTCCGAACCGGTGGTCGTGGTGCGGCTGCCCAGCTTCACCGTGGCCCCGGCGATGGGCTTCGAGGTGTTGGTGCCCTGGTAGATGAGCCCCTTGAGCACCAGCGTGGGGACGGTCGCGGTGAGGCCCGCGCTCGCCCACGTCTCCTTGCCGCTCACCGCCTTGGAGAACGAGCGCGTCTGGTAGCCCGAGCGGCTCACGGTCACGGTGTACGTGCCCGCCTTCACGCCCTTGATCTCCCAGTACCCGCTCGAGTCCGACTTCGCGGTCGCCGAGCCCACCTTCACCGTCGCGCCCGAGAGCCGCTTGGTGGTGTTGCCGCCGATGTAGACGAGGCCCTTCACCGTGGTGCCGCTGGTGCTCGGCGGGGTCGTGGTGGTGCTGCCCTTCGCCGCGTTGATGATCGCGCCGAGCTGCGTGTAGAGCTTGTTCCCCGGGCACGCGGTGGAGTTGTAGTTCCGGTGCCCCTTCACGGTGCCGGTGCCGATCCCGAAGCCGTACTTCGACGCCAGGCCCTTCACCAGCTTGCCCACGTTGTTGATCTGCGTGCTGGTCGCCGCGTCGTTGGTGAAGGTCCCGATGAAGGAGATGCCGAGGTTGCCGGTGTTGTTGTTGCCGACGTGCGTGCCGAGCCTGCCCATCGGCCGGCCCTCCCAGAGGCGGCCGTCGCGCGAGACGAGGAAGTGGTACCCGATGTCGCACCAGCCGTTCACGTTCTGGTGGTAGGCCTGAATGTTCCGGAGCCGCGCCTGCGGGGACATGCTGTCGTTGGTCGGCGTCACCGTGTGGTGGATGGTGATGCGGTTGGGGCTGTGGTTGGACGAGCACCGCGCCGCCTTCGCACCCCACGCGCTGCGGCCGTTCACCGTGGCCGGGCCCACCGTCAGCTCCATGCCCAGCGTGCCCAGCTCCTCGCGCAGGTCGTCGCCCTCGTCCGGCTCCACCTCGCCGCCCTCCACGCCCCACGAGACGGGATCGGTGAGGAACTCCATCGCCACGAAGGTGGGCTGGGTCTCGCCGGCGGCGCGCAGCCGGTAGCCCACCGCCTCGCTCTCCACCTCGATCTCGCCGACGTACGCGGTGACCTCTTCGCTCTCGATGTTGTGGACCAGCGCCGGCTGCCACTCGCTCCAGGTCTGGCCGTCGAGCGTGACGCTGATCTCCAGCGCGGCCTCGCCCGGCGCCTCCCACATCAGGCCGATGCGGCGGAACGGCGTGGGCGCCTCGCGCTCGGGAGAGAGGGACAGCTCCTCGCGCAGCCCGTCGCCTTCCAGCACCAGCGAGAGCGCGTGGTTGTCGTCGAGCGTGCGCTCCTGGTGCTGCTCGATGGAGAGCTCGCCGCCCTGACAGGCCACGAGGGCCGAGACGAGCAGCGCCGGGAGGGCGCGGAGGAGGTGTCGCATCATGGTTTCAGTCTCCGTTGGGTTTGGACCCGAGCTTCCGGGCCACGCGTCATGTGCGGAGACCGGGAGCGAGATCCGCGCCAGTCATCTGCCCCAGAGGGAAGGCAGAGGGAGACCCGGAAGGACCTTTACATTCTCAGGCGGTGAGAATTCGTCCGGAACGAGGACAGGCGTCCCCCCCGTCGACGTCACGCGGGCGCGACAGGGCGCGACAGGGCGTGGGGCTCAGCCCTTCAGCACGCCCATCAGATCGGCCACGCCGCGGTCGATGAGGCGCATCACCTCCACGAACATCTCGCGCGACTTCCCGTTCGGGTCCGGAATGTCGAAGCCGCCCCAATGGCCCAGCCGGAAGACCTTTCCGCGGGCGCTGGGGGACAGGCGCTCCACGTCGCGCACCTGCCACTGCTCCAGGGTGAGGACGAGCTCGTAGGGGCGCAGGATCTCCGGCGTGAGCTGCCGCGCGATGTGGCCGGAGAGATCCAGCCCGCGCTCCCGCACCAGCTCCAGCGTGGTGGGGTGCGCGCCCTTGCCCACCACCGCGCCGAGCCCCGCCGAGGCGACCTCGACGTTCGTCAGGCCGGACTCGTTGAGCGCGTGCCGGGTGAGGGCTTCGGCCATCGGGCTGCGGCAGATGTTCCCGATGCAGACGTAGAGGATGCGGCTGAACATGCTGGTGTCGTTTCCGTTTCCCCGGCAGGAGAGCTGCCGTGAGAGCCTCCGAAGGTGGGGCGATTCATACCCGCGCTTGAACAAGCGGGGACCTCATAAGAATCTGCGCCGCTTCGTTTCCGTGCTGTCGGAGGAAGGTCTACACGTGATGGCTCACTCATCTGGAGGCGCCCGCCCGTTCGCGCGCACGCTCGCCCTCTCGCTCGGGCTCCTTGCATTGGGAGGCTGCGCGTTCGGGCCGGGGATGCGGATGAAGGAGGGCGCGCTGCGCGAGCGGGCCGAGGCCGCCGGAGAGGATCCGCGCTTCGCCCTCGTGCCGATCACGCCGAAGGTCATCCAGGAGCTGCGGGAGAACAGGCCGAAGCCGGAGCGCCCCACCGATCCGCTCGGCGAGCAGGCGGCGAAGTACGAGTACCGGATCGCGCCTCACGACGTGCTCAGCGTGATCGTCTGGGGACACCCGGAGCTCACCATCCCGGCCGGCGAGTTCCGCTCGGCCGAGGCCACCGGTCACCCGGTCACCGCGGACGGGATGATGTTCTATCCGCACGTGGGCGTGGTGGAGGTGGCGGGCAAGACGTTGCCCCAGGTGCGCGAGCTTCTGACCGCCCGGCTGCGGACCGTGCTGCAGAACCCCCAGCTCGACGTGAAGGTGGCCACCTTCCGCGGCCTCAAGGTCCGGGTGACCGGCGAGGTGAAGCAGCCGGTGTCGTTGCCCATCACCGACGTGCCGCTGCGCGCGCTGGACGCGATCACCGCGGCGCAGGGGACGACGCCGGAGGCGGACCTGCAGCGGGTGGTGCTCTCGCGGGAGGGGAAGGCGCACCTGCTCGATCTGCAGGCGGTCAACGAGCTGGGGGACCTGAGCCAGAACTGGCTGCTCCAGGACGGCGACATCCTCCACGTGCCGGACAGCAGCGCCCAGCGCGTCTACGTCATCGGCGAGGTGACCAAGCCGCAGGCCCGCCAGATGATCCGCGGGCGGATGACGCTCGCGGACGCGCTCACCGACACCGAGGGCATCGACCCGACTTCGTCGAACGCGGCGGGCGTGTACGTGATCCGCGGCACGTACGACCGGCCGAGGGTTTTCCAGTTGGACGCGACGTCGCCGGACGCGCTGCTGCTGGCGGCCAACTTCGATCTGCAGCCGCTCGACGTGGTGTTCGTCTCCACGCACGCCCTCACGCAGTGGAATCGGATCGTGCAGCAGTTGTTGCCGACCATCGACATGGTGACGCGCCCGGCCTACTACCTGCGCGGCGTGCTGATCGTGCCGTGAGCCGAAGGTTTCGAGGTTAGTTTCGATGCGCGCAGAGAACCGGATGCACGACCCAGTCCCCACGCCGCTTGGCCGGCAGCACAGCCCCACCCCGCCGCCGCGGCAGGACGACGAGGTCGATCTCGCGGAGCTGCTCGGTGCGCTCATCGACGGCCGCTGGCTCATCGGCGCTGCGGCGTTCTTCGCGCTCGTCGTCGGCGGCCTCTACGCCTTCACCGCCGCCCCCGTGTACCGGGCGGACGTGCTGGTGCAGGTGGAGGACAAGGGCAGCGGGAGCGATCCTTTCAAGGATCTCTCCGCCATGTTCAGCGGCGAGACGCCGGCGGAGGCGGAGATCGAGATCATCCGCTCGCGCTCGGTGGTGCAGAGCGTGATCGCCGAGCTGGGCCTGGACGTGGTGGTGGAGCCCCGGCGGATTCCGCTCTTCGGCGGGTTCCTCGCGCGGCGGCACGCGGGCGAGGCGCCTGCGCCGGCGAAGCTGTGGATGGACTCCTTCGCGTGGGGCGGCGAGCGGCTGGAGTTCACCTCGTTCAGGGTCCACCCGGCGTATGAGGACCATCCATTCGTCTTCATCGCCGGCGAGGGCGGGACGTTCGAGTTGCAGGATGCGGACGGGGGCAAGGTGCTCGACGGCCGCGTGGGTGAAGAGGTCAGCGGCGACGGCGTGACGCTCCACGTGCAGGCGCTCTCGGCGCGTCCGGGCACCGAGTTCACGGTGACGAAGATCCCGCTCATCGACGCGGTGAACCGGTTCCAGCAGTCGCTCTCGGTGCGGGAGAAGGGCAAGAAGACGGGCGTCATCCAGATCGAGGTGCAGGGCACGGACAAGGCCGTCATCCGCGAGGCGCTGGACGCGCTGACCGCGGCGTGGGTGCGGCAGAACGTGTCGCGCAAGACCGAGGAGGCGGAGAAGACGCTCGAGTTCGTCTCGTCGCAGCTCCCGCTGCTGAAGTCGAACCTGGACGAGGCGGAGCTCCGGTTGAAGGAGCACCAGTCGAAGACGGGCAAGGTGGACCTCGGCATCGAGGCGCAGGCGCTGGTGGACCGCGCGGCGGAGCTGGAGAAGCAGATCACCACCCTGGAGCTGCAGCGCTCGGAGCTTCTGCAGCGGTTCACGCGCGAGCACCCGAACGTGGTGGCGCTGCGCCGCAAGATGCAGAGCCTGCAGACCGAGAAGCGGACGCTGGAGACGCAGGCGCGCTCGCTGCCGGAGACGGAGCTGGCGTCGGTGCGGCTCTCGCGCGACGTGAAGGTGGCCAACGAGCTCTACGTGCTCCTGCTCACCAAGGCGCAGGAGATCGGCGTGGTGAAGAGCGGGACCATCGGCAACGTGCGGGTGATCGATCCGGCGGTGACCGCGCCGAGGCCCGTTCGTCCGCGCAAGGGCATGACGCTCCTGATGAGCCTGATGGTGGGGCTCGGGCTGGGCGTGGCGCTGACGCTGGTGCGCCGCACGCTCAACCGCGGGGTGGACGATCCGGAGCAGGTCGAGCGGGAGCTGGGGGTGAGCGTGTTCGCCTCGGTGCCGCACAGCCCGAAGCAGGAGGAGATGGTGAAGCTCGCGCCGCGCAAGAGCGACGCGCTCCGGCCGCTGGCGGCGGTGGAGCCTGCGGACCTCGCGGTGGAGAGCCTGCGCAGCCTGCGCACCAGCCTGCAGTTCTCGCTGGCGACGGCGAAGCGCAAGGTGGTGATGATCGGCGGCAGCCGGCCGGGGGTGGGCAAGTCGTTCATCTCGGTGAACCTCGCGCACGTGCTGGCGGATGCGGGCAAGCGGGTGCTGCTGATCGACGCGGACATCCGCAAGGGCCAGCTCCACCGCTACTTCGGATCCGCAGGGCGCGAGGGCGGGCTGAGCGAGGCGATCTCCGGGGCGGAGCTGTCCTCGGTGGTGCGCAAAACGCAGAACGCGAACCTCGACTTCATCGCCACCGGGGCCATCCCCTCGAACCCGTCCGAGCTGCTGGCCAGCGACCGGTTCGCGCAGCTCGTGGCCGAGTGCGAGGGGCTCTACGACCTGCTGGTGATCGACGCGCCGCCCATCCTCGCGGTGACGGACGCGGCGCTGATCGCGCGGGTGACGGGCGTGAACCTGCTGGTGGTGAAGAGCGGCCTGCACCCCATGCGGGAGATCGGCCAGGCGGTTGCCCGCATGGAGCAGAGCGGCGCGCGCCCCAACGGCTTCGTCTTCAACGCGGTCCCGCTGCGCGGCAGGCTGTACGGGTACGGGAAATACCGGTACCACTACCAGTACGATTACCGCTGACCGGGGCGCACCCCTGCGCCGCCGGACGCAACGGGAGCCGCGGGATGAGCAAGGGTCGCAACGGGCTGCGCCACTGGACGATCGCCAGCGCGCTCGGGAGCCTCCTCGCCGGAGGCACGGTGGCGGCGCAGGCCCGGACGGTGCCCTTCCCGCGGATGAACGTGGAGCGCTTCACGTTCGATCCGGGCGGCAACGACTCGCTGGTGGTGGACATGGGCGCGCTGCTGCCCGAGGGCACCACGCGGCTGGGGATCGGCGTGCAGCACGTGGACGGTGCGGCGGTCACGCGGGTGGGCGGGGACAACGCCTCGCTCCGGCTGGACTCGCGGCTGCTGGGCAACTTCACCGCGGCGTGGGCGCCCAACCGGTGGGTCCAGCTCGAGCTGCAGCTCCCGGTGATCTTCAACCAGGTGGAGGGCGAGGCGCTCGCGTCGCGCGGGTTCGCGCCCGTCGCGCAGAACGGCTACGCGGCGCCGCTGGTGGGGCTTCGCGCGGGCCTGCTGCGGCAGCGGGACGGGATGCCGGTGGACCTCGCGGTCTCGGCCACGGTGGGCATGCCCATGGGGCACCCGGGCGCGCTCGGGCGGGACGACCAGGTGCCCTTGCGGCCGGCGCTGAGCGTGGGGCGGGACTTCGGGCCGGTGAAGGTGGGCGGGGGCGTGCACGCGCAGCTCCGGTCGCAGGAGAACTTCGCCTTCCGCGGCGTGTCCGGCAGCGAGGGTGACACGGTGAACCACGAGCTGGGCTTCACGCTCGCGGCGGCGGCCGAGGTGGTGAGCGGGCTGCGCGGTGAGGCCGGCGTGGCGAGCGACTTCGCGCTCGGCAACCCGGGCCACTCCACCCAGGCGTGGCTGGGCGCGCGGTACGCGGCGGCGAAGGGCATGGAGGTCTTCGCGCTCGGTGGGCCCGCGTTCGGCGGGCTGGTGGGGACGCCGCGGTACCGGGCGATGGCGGGCGTCGCGTTCGGGCTCGGGGCGGAGCGCGGGGCGCCGGATACCGCCTCGATGGCAGCGCCGGTGGAGGAGGCGTCTCCGGTCGCGGTGGTGGAGGCGCCGCCTGCGATCGAGTCCTTCGTCGAAGAGCCGCCCGTGGCGGAGGCGGAGGCCGAGGCGGAGGCGGAGCCTTTGCCGGTCGAGGTTGCCGAGCCCGCCGCCCTGCCCGACCGCGACGAAGACGGCGTGCCCGACGGGGAGGACCGCTGCCCGACGAAGGCCGCGCCGGGGACGGGACACGGGTGCCCGGACACGGACGAGGACTCGGTCGCCGATCACCTGGACAACTGCGTGTTCCAGCCGGGCCCGAGGGAGAACCACGGCTGTCCTGCGTACGAGAAGCAGCGCGTGCTGATCACGAAGGAGAAGCTCCAGCTCCTCGAGCAGATCGCGTTCCCCTCCGGCCGGGCCACGCTCTCGCCGAGGTCGAAGCCGCTGCTCGATCAGGTGGCGCGGATCCTCTTCGATCACCCGGAGATGGAGCGGCTGGTGATCGAGGTGCACGCGAACGACTCCAGGCGTGCGGACCGGAACCTTCGCCTGTCGCAGGAGCGCGCGGAGGCGGTGCGGCGCTACCTCGTGTCGCTCGGGGTCCCGGAGCGGCGGCTGAGCGCGGTAGGCCGCGGAAGCGAGGCGCCCCTCCAGCCGGCCACCACGGCCGCAGGACGGGCAGCGAACCGGCGGGTGGAGCTCCTCATCACCGATGCGCCCAGCGTGCTCGACCAGTTCGAGCTCCTGCCACTCGAGTGATGCCGCTGCTCGTCGTCTCGCTGGTGCTCGCCGGCGCGGCGCCACCGCCGGAAGGGCTCACGCTGGAGGGACAGACGGGCCTTCTGACCGTTCCCAGCGCGCGCACCCTTCGCGAAGGTTCGGCCACCCTCCTCTACTCACCGCGCGCCGTGCCCGGGTTCGACGACGGGACGGGCGACACGCGCTCGCAGACCTTCGTGGCCGCGGTGGGGCTCTTCTCGTTCGCCGAGGTCTCCGGGCGCGTGACGGAGGTCGGCGTCCGGCAGGGGCCTGTTCGGCTCCGGGACCTCTCGCTCAACCTCAAGCTCGCCGCGCCCTTCTCGCGCGTGCACCGGCTGCTGCCGGACGTGGCGTTCGGGGCGCAGGACGAAGGCGGCGCGGCCACGCACTTCCGGACCCGCTACCTGGTGCTCACCCAGGAGGTCCACGCGGTGAGGGCGACGGTCGGCTACGGCACCGGCCCCAACCGGATGCGCGGCCTCTTCGGCGGGCTCGAGGCGGCGCTGCACGAGACGACCTCACTCATCGTGGAGCACGACGGAGAGCGGGCGCGGGCAGGCGCGAGGCTTGCGCTCCCGATGACCGTGGCAGACGTCCCGTTTCGGCTGGGCGCGGTGGGCGCGGTGCCGCTGGAGCGCCGGTCGCTGGAGGGCTTCGGGCACTGGGAGCTGGGCGTGACGCTCGAGGCGGACCTGTCGCTGGAGACGCGCACCTCGTCTCGCAGCGCGGTCGTGGACAAGCCCCCCGCGCAGGGACTCGCCGCGCTTTCGGACGCGTTGGTGGCGGAGGGCTTCGAGAACGTGCGGGTGGGCACGATCGGCGCGCGGACGCTGGTGGTCGAATACGAGAACGCGGTGTTCAACCACGCGGAGCGGGACGGCGTGGCGGCGGTGCGCGCGCGCATCGGCAGGCACACGCAGGGCGAGGCGTGGGAGCGGCTGGTGCTGCGCGTGCTCCACCATGGCGTGGCGGTGGTGGCGCTGGAGGGACCTCCGAGTGCGCTGCGGGCGCGCGCGGTGCCTCCCGCGATGGAGGGTGTGACCTGGCTCGATGCCCGGGCGCGCAACCGCACGCCGCTGCACGCGCGGCTGACCCTCGCGCCCGGCCTGCGCACGTTCCTCGCCACCGAGGCGGGGCTGCTGGAGGCGGTGGTGTCGGTGCGGCCCGAGCTCACGGTCCCGCTGTGGCGAGGAGGGACCGTGCACGTGCTCGGGGACGTGCCGCTCGGCTGGACGCGCTCGTTCCGCGAAGGAGGCGCGCTGGCCGCCTACCGGGGATCGGCGCGGGTCGAGGACGCGATGGTGCTGCAGGGCGGGAGGCTCGTGGAGGGTGTGCTCGCGCAGGTCGGCGCAGGCCTCTTCCGTCGCCACCACGTGGGCTTCACCGGAGAGCTGTGGGCGAGCCCGCGCTGGCCTGGGACGCACCAGCTCGGGGTGCAGGGGGCGGTGTTCCGGACGCTGTTCGACCCGGCGGAGTCGACCCGGTTTTCCGTCACCGCGAGCTGGCGTGCGTGGAGCGGCAGCGGGACCACCTTCGCGGGCGTGCGCGCGGGCCGCTTCCTCGCCGGCGATCTGGGGGCCACAGCGGAGGTCGGGCGCGCGTTCGGCGACACCTTCTTCTCGCTCTTCGTCACCCACACCGACCGCACGCTGGTGGGCGCGGCGTTGATCCTCCCGCTCACGCCCCGGCGGGATCTGAGGCCCGCTCCCTTCCAGGTGCGCGGCGCGTCCCGGTGGCGCTACAGCCAGGAAAGTGTCGTCGGCTCAACACGCAATTCGGTGGGCGGCGCGGCCCGAGGCATGGTCCCCACCTCGACCTACACCCTCGAGGAGCATTGGCTCGACGGTGGGCGTGCGACCGTTGGAGCGGCCGTTGCGCCCGCGCGCGTAGCCGAACCGAAATCGCTCTGGTAACTGACGCCCGGTATGAATCGACCCGGGGGTGGCGGCGTGCGGTGGCTCGTGTCGTGCCTCGCCGCCGTGACGTTTGCGCAGGCGTGCCAGTGCTACCCCGAGCCGGAGTGGGTCTTCCTCCCGCCGCCAGCCGTCAGCGATGTGCGGGCGAAGGTCGCGGGCGTGTTCTTCGACGCGGCCACGCAGCTCCCCGTCTCCACCCGTCTCACCGCGCGCGCCCGGGATGCCAACGGCCAGGTGGTCTCCGGGCTGGTGGGGATCGACGGGCGAACGGCGAGCACCTTCGAGGTGAAGGACGGCGTGCTCTCCTTCGGCCTCGTCGGCGGCGCCCGGCTGCCGCTGGACGTGACGCTTGTCGTGGAGGACGAGGAGGGCGGCTACCTCTCCTCGTTCGCGCAGGTGCGGATCGAGTCCGAGGGCCTGAACACCTTCACCCACCGGCTGGTGTCGAAGGCGAACCCGCCCGAGGGCGTGCAGTGGGTGACGCAGGCGGCAGGCGTCGTGGGCGCGGACGGCAGGCTGCCGGAGGACGTCGTCCTCACCACCGGCGATCAGTCCGCCGAGGTCGCGCCGGTGACGGTGACGCTTCCTTCCGGCGCACGGGCGGTGACGGTGGATGGCGTTCCGCTGCAGGGCGCGTTGACCGCCACGCTGGCCGCCTTCAGCAGCACCGCGCACGGCGCGCTGCTCGCGTTTCCGGGCGGGTTTGAAGGTCATGCGCCGCCTGCCGCAGGTGCCCCGCGCGCGCCCGGTGTGTTCCGCACGTTCGCATTCGGGACGCTGGAGCTTCGCGACGAGGAGGGCCGCCGGGCAGCGCAGCTCGATCGTCCGCTGGTGCTGGCGCAGTCGCTGGAGACCGCGCCCGCTTCGGAGCTGGAGGAGGGCGACGAACTCCCGCTCTTCACGCGCGGGATCGGCACCGGTGCCTGGCGCAACGAGGGCGCGGCCGAGGTGACGGTCGACGAGGGCGGCGGAACCGTGTTGTCCGGACGCTTGCCGAGGATCGCGTGGTGGAGCCTGGGCCGGTTCCACACCGAGCTTTGCGATGCGCCTGCTCGTCCGATCGTCTTGAGCGGGAATCCGAACGGGCTGGCGATGAGCGTGGAGGTGGGCAGCGCGTGGGGCTACCGGACGCGGCGAAGCCTGCAGGGAGATTCGTTCGAGCTGAAGGCATCGACGGCGCTCTCCCCTCTGAACCTGCTCGCCTGGCTGGGAGAGAATCAGTTGGTCGAGGCAGAAATCCCGTACGCATGTGACACCGACGTCACACTGCCCGTCAGGGGGCTGGCAGAGGTCCGCGCGACCGACCTCACCGTGAACCTCCGCAGGGCGTGCGAGCAGGACGGCGCCCAGTTCGTGGGGGTTCCGGGGATCGCGGTGCTGACCGGCCCGGGCGCGCAGGCGCTGTTCGGACACGCGGACAAGAGCGGTCAGGCGGTGGTGCGCGGCCTGCGTGAGGAGGCGGGATATTCGCTGGTCGTGCACGGGTTCGACGGCCGGCGCCACGGCCCCTTCGAACTCGTCGCATCCGGCGGCGGGATGACCCGGACCTTCGAGGGCGAGGTGCCGTGCATCCCCTTGTCCGGGTCGGCGGGACAGACGGGCGGCTAGGGGTGGGTCAGGCCGTGCCGTGTGGGGTCTGGTTGACCCGGTGAAGAAACGAGAATTCCGCCCGTCGTTGCCGGGCTTCCAGAGAGCGCGTCGAGACGCCGACGCTGAGAAGTTGCGGCCTCGACGTTGCAAGTGTCTCCACTGCCCCGCCGTCTGGGGGAGGGCAGCGGGAAAAGGAATCGGGATGTCATCGCAGAGCGCATTGACCTTGAACGAATCGGACGGG
>CAZCWA010000022.1:0-7876 GCA_964502265.1 uncultured Myxococcaceae bacterium
TATCCCGGCCGGCGCTACTACGGCGGCTGCGAGGTGGTGGACCAGGTCGAGGACCTCGCCATCAACCGGGCGAAGCAGCTCTTCGGCGCGGAGCACGCCAACGTGCAGGCGCACTCGGGCAGCCAGGCGAACATGGCGGCCTACATGGCGCTGATGGACGTGGGCGACACGATCCTGTCGCTGGACCTCAACAGCGGCGGGCACCTCACCCACGGCGCGCCGGTGAACTTCTCCGGCAAGCTCTACAAGATCGTCCACTACGGGCTCACCCGCGAGAACGAGACGATCGACTTCGCCCAGGTCCAGTCGCTGGCGCGCGAGCACAAGCCGAAGGTGATCGTCGTCGGCGCCTCGGCGTACCCGCGCACCCTGGACTTCGCCCGCTTCCGCGAGATCGCCGACGAGGTGGGCGCGAAGATGGTGGTGGACATGGCCCACATCGCCGGGCTCGTGGCCGCGGGGCTGCACCCGAACCCGGTGCCGCTCGCCGAGTTCGTCACCTCCACCACGCACAAGACGCTGCGCGGGCCGCGCGGGGGCCTGGTGCTCTGCAAGGAGCCGTTCGCCAAGAGCGTGAACAGCCGCATCTTCCCCGGCATCCAGGGCGGGCCCTTGATGCACGTCATCGCCGCCAAGGCGGTGGCGTTCGGCGAGGCGCTTCAGCCCACGTTCAAGGCGTACCAGCAGCAGATCCTCGACAACGCGCAGGCGCTGGCGGAGGCGCTGAAGGGCGCGGGGCTGAGGCTGTGCTCGGGCGGGACGGACAACCACCTGATGCTGGTGGACCTGCGCTCCAAGGGAATCACCGGGAAGGTGGCCGAGGAGGTCCTGGGCAAGGCGGGGATCACCGTGAACAAGAACATGATCCCGTTCGATCCGGAGAAGCCGATGGTGACCTCCGGCATCCGGGTGGGCACGCCGGCGATCACCACGCGCGGGATGAAGGCGTCCGAGATGGCGAAGGTGGGCCAGCTCATCGGCCGGGCGCTGGACGGCGCGAACGACGAGGCGGCGCTCGCCAAGATCCGCGGCGAGGTGAAGGAGCTGTGCCAGCAGTTCCCGCTCTACGCCTCGCGGCTGCGCGGCCAGTAGGCCCGGAGCCCGACCATGCGCTGTCCGTTCTGTCAGGAGCCGGAGAACAAGGTCATCGACTCGCGCGAGTCGCAGGAGTCGACCGTCATCCGGCGCCGGCGCGAGTGCCTCGGGTGCAAGCGCCGGTTCACCACCTACGAGCGGGTGGAGGAGCTGCTCCCGCTCATCGCCAAGAAGGACGGGCGGCGCGAGGCCTACGACCGCGACAAGCTCCTCTCCGGCCTGAAGAAGGCGTGTGAGAAGCGGCCGGTGTCGATGGAGCAGCTCGAGTCGCTGGCGGACGAGATCGAGCGGCGGCTGCAGGAGATGGGCGAGAAGGAGGTCCCCTCGTCGGTGCTGGGCGAAGAGGTGATGAAGCGCCTGCACAAGCTCGACGAGGTGGCCTACGTGCGGTTCGCCTCGGTGTACCGGTCGTTCCGCGACATCACCGAGTTCATGAGCGAGCTCAAGGAGCTGCTCGACGAGCGCGCCCAGGCGCCGCGGGGGCGCGGGGGCAACGGACGATGAGGGTGCTCGGCCGCGCGAAGAAGCTGGCGACGAAAATCCCCCACGCGCGCCGCACCGAGGAGTTCGATCAGGCGGTGGCCGAGTTCTTCATGCGCATCGCGCTCGACGAGGCGGCGCGCGGGGCAGGGCGCACGCACCCGAATCCGGCCGTCGGCGCGATCCTGGTGAAGGGCGGGCGGGTGCTCTCGCGCGGACACCACCGCAAAGCCGGCACCGCGCACGCCGAGGTGGTGGCGATCGAGTCTGCCGGGGCGAAGGCGCGCGGCGCGGACCTCTACACCACGCTCGAGCCCTGTGATCACTGGGGCCGCACGGGGCCCTGCAGCCAGGCGATCCTCGATGCGGGCATCAAGCGCGTCATCTGCGGCTCCGAGGACCCGAACCCGCTGGTCTCGGGGAAGGGCGTGGAGCGGCTGCGCGCTGCCGGCGTGGAGGTGGTGCAGGGCGTGCTGCGCGCGGACGCGGATGCGCTCAACCGTCCCTTCTTCAAGTTCATGCGCACCGGGATGCCGTGGGTCACGCTCAAGGCGGCGGCCACGCTGGACGGGAAACTGGCCACTGCGACGGGAGACTCGCGCTGGGTGACGGGCGAGGAGGCGCGGCTTTCCGTGCACCGGCTGCGCAACCGCGCGGACGCGATCCTGGTGGGCGCCAACACGGTGATGCAGGACGATCCGGAGCTCACCACCCGGCTGCCCGAGGGAGACCCGAACGGACCTGCGCGCCACCCGGTGCGGGTGATCGTCGATTCGCACCTGCGCGTGCCGCTCGGGCGGAAGGTCTTCTCGGCGCGGCACCCGGGGAGGACCATCGTCGCCACGCTCGAGTCCGCGGAGACGCCGAAGGCAAAGCGGCTCGCCTCGCGCGGGGTGGAAGTGTGGACGGTGAGGGCGCGCGGCGGGCGGGTGAACGTCAAGATGCTGCTCAAGCGGCTCGCGGCAGACGGACTGCTCCACGTGATGGTCGAGGGCGGCGCCGAGCTGTTCGGGACGCTGCTCCGGGAGAAGCTCGCCGACGAGCTGTGGCTGTTCCTCGCGCCGAAGCTGCTGGGGAAGGCCGGGATGAGCTGGGTGGGCGACCTCGGCATCGCGCGGATGGCGAAGGCGCTGGAGACGGGCACGCTGGACGTCGAGCGTCACGGGCGCGACGTGCTCCTCAAGTCGCTGCTCGCGCAGGAGGGCTGAGCTGCGTGATGGACGACGGGACGCCAAAGCGACCTGACCCGAAGCCGGGCCGCCGCACCGACGATCGCGGGCCGCAGGAGCGGACGCAGACCATCCGTTCGGCGCTGCTGGCCGCACTGGAGGAAGGACCTGCCACCGCACGCGATCTCTCGGGCGCGGTGGGCATCCGCGAGAAGGACGTGGGCGCGCACCTCGAGCACCTGTCGAAGTCGCTGCTCCGCGAGGGCCGTCGCGTAGCGATCACCCCCGCCTCCTGCATCGCCTGCGGGTTCGTGTTCAAGGACCGCACCCGGTTCGAGAAGCCGGGAAGCTGCCCCCAGTGCCGCAGCACACGCATCGATCCGCCGGTGTTCACGCTGGAAGAGAGCGGGAAGTAGACCCGCGTGCACTCTCGAGCAATCCGCGCCCGTACCGCCTCGCGCGAGCGATCGAACTCGGCGAGCCGGGCTTCCTGGCAGACGATCTCGTCGATGATGTCCTGCCCGGCGCGGGTCATGATCGCGCTCGTCGAGTTGGCTGCACCGGGTTCTCGGCTCTCGATGCTCTCGACGAAACGATGGTACGCGTCCCTGCCGCGGCGGACCCGCTCAACGGGGCCTCCCGTGCATGCTTCCAGGCGCTCTCTCGATGGGTCGGATGGCCGGGGATCGACCCGCCCGTCTTCCCGCTTCTGAGCGGCTCGCTGGGAGGAGACAAAGTGCATTCACCTTTGAGGGATTTGAAGACATTATGTCTCCGTGGGCACCAGAGCCTTCGCGCATGAGGTCGACCTGTTCCGCCGACATGGCGCCGGCCTCCGCATGTCAGAAGCGCTGCGCCTCGGAATCAGCCGCAGGACGCTGTACGCCATGCGCGACGCCGGCGTCATCGAGCCCGTCACCCGGGGGCTCTACCGGCTCGCCTCGCTCGAGCCGCTCTCGCACCCCGACCTGGTCATGGTCGCGAGCCGGATCCCACAAGGCGTCCTGTGCCTCATCTCGGCGCTCTCGTTCCACGAGCTGACGACGCAGGTGCCGCACGTCATCGACGTGGCGATCGAGCGCGGAAAGCGGAAGCCACGTCTCGACTACCCGCCGACCCGATTCTTCTGGTTCTCGGGCCCAGCGTTTTACGAGGGTATCCAGACACACGCGCTCGATGGTGTGTCCGTCCGCATCTACGATCCCGAGAAAACGGTCGCCGACTGCTTCCGTTACCGAACCCAGCTCGGGATGGATGTCGTGCTGGAGGCGCTGCGCATCTGGCGCGAGCGCCGCCACAAGAAGCTCGATGTCCTGCTCAAGTACGCCCGAGTTCGCCACGTCGAGCGCACGATGCGACCGTACCTGGAGGCCATGTCGTGACCATTAAGAGCCTCGAAGCATCTGTGCAGGCTCGTCTCCAGAACCACGCGCGTGCGACAAAGCGGCCCTTCCAGGAGTTGCTCCAGTACTACGCGATGGAGCGGTTCCTCTACAGGCTGTCGAGAACGACGCACCGGACGCACTTTGTCCTCAAGGGCGCGCTGATGCTGTACGTGTGGGACGCGCCGCTCGCGCGCGCGACGAAGGATCTCGACTTCCTCGGCCGCCTCGACAACTCGCTCGAGAACCTCAAGCGGGTGGTCCGAGAGGTGTGTGCGGCCGACGTCGAGCCAGATGGCATGGTGTTCGACCCTGCCACGGTGAAGACCGAGCGCATCAAGGAGGACGCAGATTAAGAGGGCGTACGGGTTCGTTTCGTCGGGCTGCTCGGGAGGGCGCGTGTCGCCATGCAGATCGACGTCGGATTCGGCGACGTCGTCACGCCCGGTGCGGAGACCATTACGTACCCGGCGATGCTCGACTTCCCGGCGCCCGAGCTCTCGGGTTACCCGCGTGAGACGGTGGTGGCCGAGAAGTTCCAGGCGATGGTCTACCTGCGCACGCTGAACAGCCGGATGAAGGACTTCTACGACGTTTGGCTCCTTGCGAATCAGTTCACCTTCGACGGCGCCCTGCTGGCGAAGGCTGTCGCCGCCACCTTCGCCAACCGCGAGACGACGATCGACGTGGCGCCGATCGCGTTCACCCCGGAGTTCACCGACCAGGCTTCAACGCTCGCGCAGTGGACCGCGTTTCGGAAGAGGATCCCGAACCCCGAGTGTCCGGCGAAGTTCTCGGAAGTCGTGAGCTTCGTCGCCGAGTTCCTTCTTCCGATCGCCCGTGCCTGTGAGAGCGCCGAGAGCTTCAGCCAGATCTGGAAACCCGGCGGCCCATGGACCACCGGCGCGTGGTCCCCCTGATCACGCGGTTTGCCTCCAAATGCGGCCTCGAGCACGTTCCAACCCTTCACCTCACCGCTGTACAGCGACAGGTGCGGCACGGCCGGCGGGCTCAGGTCCGCCGGGCTGTGGGCCAGGAGCGGCTTGCGGCTGCCGCCGCCCCTCGAATGGTCCGGTCGGAAAGTGGCATCCACGTCACGGTGGCAGCGTCCGTCGAGCAGGAGGAAGTACGCCAGCGCCGACACACGCGTGTCCTTCGCGACCCGGTAGACCGCATTGTAGTCGGCGTCGTTCACGAAGCCATCGATCCGGAAGAGCACGATGGGCCCGCCGCCGCCCGTGAGCTTCTGGGTACAAGGGACCTTACACACGAAGTAGTCCTCGGGCATTCCGCCGTACTGCTTCACGATTTCCTGCGCCCACGCCTTGAAATCTTCGTACGTCAGAACCGGCTCCTTGGAACGCAAACGGCCGCTGTCATTGGTGGTCGGCGTGATCGTCACGCGGATCTGCTGGCTCTTCTGCTTCAACACGGAGAGGTCCAGGCTGTACAGGTCGAGCTGCGCTGCCTGGGCGAACGCGGCAAACGTGTCGGCGTGCCCCGCGAGCCGGAACTTCTCCTCGAGGAGCGCGATAAGGCACTCCAGGATCTCCGTCGTCTCGCCGAGGTCTCGCTTCTCAAGTGGCAGCGGCCTGCCGTTCCAGTGGGCGGCATGGTCGAAGCGTCTACCCGCCTGGGGGAGCGGGAACATGTTGAGCGGATTGACCGAACGGAACATTCGAAGGCGTCGCAGCTCAGGCTCTTCGAGTACCGAAGCCCCGAGCGTCGCGGCCGCGGGAGTCAGGTGAGCCAGCTTCAGTCGCTGTTCGCCACGAGGCCGATACAAGCTCGTCCCGCCAGTGGGCGGTCGCAAGAGGCTCCGCGCGAGCGCGTGGCTGCGCTGCACCAAGTCCTTTTCCTCGGCCGACTTGCCGAACGCCCAGCACAGCTTCACGCCGGGGATCGTGAGAACGTCGAGGAGCGATCCTCGCGTCAACCGCCCGACCTGGCCCGAGTAGGTTAGTCCGACCACAGAGGCAGCGAACTCGTTGTCGGAGGTGAGGTACGGGTTTCCTTCGCCGATGCCCGGCACGTACGCTCCGCGCATAACGCCCGCGTGCAGCCTCGTGATGAAGGTCTCGTCTTGCACCATGGCGCGCGTCAGGAGCCAGCGCTGCACCTCCGCGAGCGCCTCCACCGCGGGATAGAACGGGAGCATGAACTCGAAAAGGGCGTGGAGGGTTCCGTTGAACCCGGATCGAGGATCCCAACCCATCCTTCCCAGCGACTGCAGGTGGCTTGTGGTGGCGTTCATGAGGCACTCCTTGGGAGGAGGCACAACGACCGGGGGGACGGACATGCCCCAGCTTGCCCCACCTCTTCTTAGTGCTGGCCGCCTCCCTGGCCTTCACGCCCCTCCACGAGGCGACGTTCCGAACGGTTGCGCCGAAGCGGCAGGGAGACCGTGGCCTCCTTGTGCCGGTGTTTGCGCTCGAGGAAAGCGGCGGTAGTCCTCTTCGGCCAGGCGGGCGAAGTCACCGCCCACCCACCGCACACGTTCGACCCTCCGGGCCTCGCCGCGCCTCCCTCTGGCGGAGCCTTCCGTCCACAGCGGCATGCACGTTGCTGAACTGCAGCGCGCGGACGGGGCGTCCCTGAGGACGTCTGTCACCACGCCCGCAGGAGATCGATCTTGTGGAGCGGCAGGTGGCGAGGGCGGGTGAGGGGGGAAGGGATGTGGCGGCTCCTGGCTGGGGCTTGCGCGGTCGCGTTGGCGGTCGGCTGCGCGGGCCCATCGACGACGATCAGGGAGGAGCGCGACGGGCAGGTGCTCGTGACAGCATCGCCTTCCGCTCCGGCTCCGACTTCCACTCCCGCGAAGCTCCGGGCGAAGGCCGAGCGCCGGCTGATGGCGTGCCTCGGCTGGAACGTGGGGGCGAAGCCGTCCCCGTCTCAGCGCATGGCCTGCGTCGAGGAGTCGCGCGCGTGGTGCATCAAGCAGGGGCTGGAGCCCGGGTGCGGCGCTTCCGGCCTGTGGACGCGTACGCCTTCCTGGGCGGGCTGAAGCTCGCGGCGCTGGGCATGCTGCTGCTGACGGCGGTGGCGTGTGATGCCGCGCCGGACTTCGTCACTCCGCGCGGCGCCGCGTTCTTTCTCAATGGCTCCTCGTCCATCTCGTATGGGGTCGCTGCGGACCAGGAAGCCAACTTCATCGAGCGGCTCGGGCAGGAACGTCCGGAGTTGTTGGCGGACGGGGCCTGCTTCACGCAGGTGAACGTGCACCTCGTCCCCGGTGGCCACTTCCCGTGTGCGGGCGCGGCGGACACGACCTGCGCAGGCGAGCAATACGGTCCGCACCTCAAGGTCGCGGACGCGCCGCCCGAGGCCTCTGCCTGGCGCCACGAGCTTCTCCACTGGCTGCTCGAGTGCCACGGTCATCCGCCGGATCACGCACACCACGACGTGTTGTGGCGGTTGCTCGACGAGTGAAGCGGCGCCGCCATCGCCGGTGAGTCCGTCGAGAGCGGCGCCGAGTGGAGCTCCTGATCACTCCACCCGGAGACTGATCACCACCGTCGACTCGCCGCTCTGGGCTCCGAGCGTCTGCGCGCGCAGGGCACGTTCGAGCGTCTTCACCAGTGACGCCACGCCGCTTCCGCCGTGGACCAGCGAGACCTTCAGCACCCGGCCGTCCGCACCGAGCTCGAGCTTCAGCGTGACCTCGCCGCGGAACGCGTCCGCCTCGAGCTGCTTGCGCACCGAGTGCATCGCCCGGCGCACCAGGGTCTCCACCTCCCCCTTCGACGCGGG
>CAZCWA010000022.1:7976-17559 GCA_964502265.1 uncultured Myxococcaceae bacterium
CGGCGCGCACCGCCTCGTCCACGGCGACGAAGGAGGTGTAGGGGCTCATCAGCTTGTAGGCGAGGGCGGTCCTGGTGATTGCCTCGACGAGCTCCGGCTTTTCGCCGCCGTACTGCTGCGCGGAGAGGTGCTCGATCCGCGCGCGCCCGAACATCGACGCGAGCGCCGCGTTGGCGACCTGCGCCGTCTTCGGGAGCTCCACCTCGATGCGCTCGGTGTAGGGCCGGTTGGCGATGCGTCCCTTCAGCGTGAACGCCCCGCGCCCGCCGCCCTTGTATCGGCCCGTGACGATGAGCGGCTGCGCCGCGTAGAGGTCCTTCAGCTTCCGCGGGTAGACCTCCTCCACGCCCAGCGAACCGAAGTCGAGCTCGATGTCCACCAGGTACGGCTTGGCGATCCGCTCGTAGAAGCGCTCCACCGACTTCTGCGTGTCCTCCGTTGGCGGCGAGTACTGGTAGTAGCCGCGCCCGACCTCGGCCATGCGCTCGAGGAGGAAGTGGTTCACCGACGAGCCCACCCCGTAGGTGAACATCCGCGATGCGCCGAGCTGCTTCTGCACCGCGTCGATCACCTGCAGGTCGTTGCCCACGTAGCCGTCGCTGAGGAAGAGCACCATCCGCAGCCGCTCCGGATCGCGCGGGTGGTTCAGCGCCGCCGCCACCCCGCCCAGCATCTCGGTGCCCCCGTTCGCCTGCAGCCCGTCCACGAACGCCTTCGCGGACTTCACGTTGTCCCGCGTGTTCGGCAGCGACTTCGGCGAGAAGAAGGCCACGCCGCTGTGGAAGGTGATCACGTTGAAGGTGTCATTCGCGTTCATCCCCTCGAGCGCCTGGTGGATGATCGCCTTCTGCTTCGCCATCGGCAGGCCGCTCTGCGAGCACGACTGGTCGATGACGAAGAACATCTCCTTCGGGGTGATCTCCTGCGCGCGGAAGTCCGCCTGCGGCTGGAGCATCAGGGTGAAGAAGCCCTCCTCGCCGTTGCGGTGGGTGAGCACCGCGGCCTGCATCTGCTCGCCCGCCACCGCGTAGCGGAGGATGAAGTCCTTGTTGGGCACGGTGTCGTGCGCCTTCAGCCGGACTTCGGCCTGGCGCATCCCCTGGCGGAGGATTTCCACGTCGTGCGAGGGAGAGCGCATCTCGCGGATCGTCACCCCCGCATCCAGCTTCAGCGTGAGCGAGACGTCGTGGCCGCTGCGCATCCCCTCCGGCAGCAGCGGCGGGCTGATCCGCTTCGCCTCCTGCGCGCTCACCGATCCGTTGGCGGGGATGTAGCGGGGCCCCACCACCATCGGGAAGTTGAAGGTGTACTCGCCGGCGTCGTACGCGAGCGGCGCCACGTAGGTGAGGGTGATCCGGATCGTCTCGCCCGGCAGGATGTTCGCCACCGCCTGGGTGAAGATGTTGGGCCGCTCCTGGTCGAGCAGCGCCGCCGTCCTCCCCTGGTTCTTCGCCGCCTCGTAGAGCTGGCGGGCCTCCTCGCGGCGGCGGATCTCTCCGCGCACCGTCCGCTCGCCGATGCGCATCACCATCCCGTCCACGGCGCCGTTGTCGGGGAGGGGGAAGACGTAGACGGCCTCGATCCGCTCCTCGAACGGGTTGTGGAAGGTCTGCACCACCTGCACGCGCGAGACGAAGCCGGAGATCTCCGCCTCCACCGCGGTGTGCTTCAGCGGCAACGCCACGCGCTGGCCGTCACCGAGCACGGTCCGCATCGACCCTTCGGTGATCGCATCGGGCGGCGAGTGGGCAGAGGACAAGGCGGGGACGAGCAGGGCGGCGGCGAGCGCCACCCCGCGAAGGGCAGTCGAGATGTGCATGTGGTTGGTCTCCTGACGGGCTGGCGGAGGTGAACGGCCGAGCGCGGAAAAGGATCTGGCCGCACGCAGAAGGGCTGCCGGGCAGGCGGGCACAGTCAGTCCCGCACCATCGCGCCGTCCGCGCTATAAGCCGCGCGAATGTTCACCGGCCTCGTTCAGGACATGGGCACCGTCGAGCGCGTCCTCCCCGGAGGGACGACGGACTTCTGGATCCGGACCTCGCTCGGCGCGGCGGCCTTCGAGCTCGGCGAGTCGATCGCGGTGGAGGGCGCGTGCCTCACCGTGGTCGAGCGCGAGGGCGATCGCTTCAAGGTCCAGGCGGCGCAGGAGACGCTGCGGCGGACGACGCTGGGCGACCTGAAGCCGGGCGACCGGGTGAACCTCGAGCGAGCGCTGCGCCTTGGCGACCGGTTGGGCGGACACCTGGTGCAGGGGCACGTGGACGCGGTGGGGGAGCTCGTCTCCAAGCGGAGCGAAGGCTCGTCGCTGGTCCTCACCTTCACCCTCCCTACCTCCCTGCGGAGCTGCTTCATCGAGAAGGGCTCGGTGTGCATCGACGGCGTGAGCCTCACCGTCACCACGGTCGAGCCGGACCGCTTCAGCGTGATGCTCATCCCCGAGACGCAGGCGCGCACCACGCTGGGCCAGAAGAAGCCAGGCGAGCGGGTGAACCTCGAGGGGGATCTGATTGGCAAGTACGTCGCGCGGCTGTACGCGCTCGGCGAAAGACCGGGTGCGGCCTCGGGCGGGGAGGGCGTGACCCTCGACCTGCTGCAGGCGGCGGGCTTCGGCAAGGGGAAGTGACGTGAAGACCAGGCGCGTGGCGACGAAGAAGACGAAGGTGCACGACGAGCACGAGAGCGTGCGGTTGGTGCAGAAGGCGCTCGGCGACATCCGGCGCGGGAAGATGGTGATCCTCACCGACGACGAGGATCGCGAGAACGAGGGCGACCTGGTGATGGCCGCCGAGAAGGTCACCCCGCAGGCGGTGAACTTCATGGCCACCCACGGCCGCGGGCTCATCTGCCTCACCCTCACCGCCGAGCGCGTCGCGCAGCTCAACCTGCCGATGATGGTGCACGAGAACACCTCGCCCTTCGGCACCGCCTTCACCATCTCCATCGAGGCGGCCACCGGCGTCACCACGGGCATCTCCGCCGCGGATCGGGCGAGGACGATCCAGGTCGCGGTGCAGCCGGACGCCAAGCCGGGCGATCTGGTGCGGCCGGGCCACATCTTCCCCTTGCGCGCGCGCGATGGCGGCGTGCTGGTGCGCAGCGGCCAGACCGAAGGCTCGGTGGATCTCGCGCGGATGGCGGGCCTGAGCCCGTCCGGCGTCATCTGCGAGATCATGAACGGGGACGGCACCATGTCGCGCCGCCCGCAGCTCCTGAGGTTCGCGCAGAAGCACAAGCTGACCATGCTCTCGGTGGCGGACATCATCCGCTACCGGCTGATGCACGATCAGCTCGTGCGCCGGGTCTCGGAGAGCGCGCAGCCCCACTTCGGCGGCGGCGACTTCCGCGCCTTCCTCTACGAGTCCCAGGAGGATCCGGACGTCCACGTGGCGCTGATGATGGGAGACCTCAAGGGGCGCGAGCCCGTGCTCACCCGCGTCCACCGCGGCTGCCTCGCGGGCGACCTGCTCGGGAGCAACTTCTGCGACTGCGGCGTGCAGATGCAGGCCGCGCTCGAGGCCATCCGGCGCGAGGGCCGCGGCGTCTTCGTGTACCTCCAGAAGAAGGCGCCCGCGGCGCTCCGGCTCGAGTGCACCCGCCAGTTCTCCAACGACGAGGGCGGCCGATACCCCGCAACCACCGACACGCGGCTGCGCGAGTTCGGCATCGGCGCGCAGATCCTCCGCGACGTGGGGCTGCACCGCCTGCGCCTGCTCACCAACAACCCCAAGCGCATCGTCGGGCTGGAGAGCTACGGGCTGGAGCTGGTCGAGCAGGTGCCCATCCCGCTCGCGTCCACCACCGTCACCGCTCCCCGCGCCGAGGCCGCCCGCCGGACCGCCGCGCCCAGGTCGAAGCCGAAGAAGTCCGCGCGCCGCGGCAGCTGACAGCCCACCCGCGCAACGACTCGCGAGTACCCAACATCCCACTGCTGGAGTAGAGAGCCCGCATGCCGCGCTACGTGGAAGGCACCTTCCTCCCTCCGAAGGGCCGCTTCGCCCTTTGTGTCACCCGGTTCAACGCGTTCATCACCGAGGAGCTCCTCGAGGGCGCGCTCGACACCCTCCGCCGTCACGGCGTGAGCGACGGGGACATCGACGTCTACCGCGCGCCGGGCGCCTTCGAGCTGCCGCAGGTGGTGCGCCGGGTGGTGGAGGGCGGGAAGTACGTGGGAGTGATCACCCTCGGCGCTGTGATCCGCGGGGGCACGCCGCACTTCGAGTACGTCTCCTCGGAGGTGGCGAAGGGCGTGGGCCAGATCGCGCTCCGGGCCGAGTGCGCGGTCACCTTCGGCGTCCTCACCGTGGACTCGATCGAGCAGGCCATCGAGCGCGCGGGCACCAAGGCGGGCAACAAGGGCGGCGAGGCGGCGATGGCGTGCCTCGAGCTGGTGAACCTCTTCGGGGCCATGTCCGGTACGCCGGGCGGGACGGATCGGTGAAGGGCGCCCGTCGCATCGCGCGGGAGCGGGCGCTGCAGTCGCTCTACCAGCTCGACATGAGCGGTGGCCGTCCGGACGAGGCGCTCGCCGGCGCGTGGGAGTCGGTCGCATCCGAGATCCCCAAGCCGGACCCCGCCTCGGTGGACTTCGCGCAGCAGCTCGTGGAGGGCGTGGTGAAGAACCTCGCCGAGATCGACGGGCTGATCGAGACGCACAGCCACAACTGGCGGCTCGACCGCATGGACCGGATCGACCGCAACGTGCTGCGGCTGGCGGTCTTCGAGCTCCGCTTCCGCGACGACATCCCGCGCAAGGTGAGCATCAACGAGGCGGTGGAGCTGGGGAAGACCTTCGGCACCGAGGGCTCCTCCGCATTCGTCAACGGCCTGCTGGATCGGGTGGCGCTCGCGCTCGGGAAGAAGTGATGGCGCGGCCTTCGCCTTCACCCGGGTCTTCGCCCGCCGCCCGTCCCGCTGCGCGTGATGGGATCGGCACCTTCGAGGTGAACCTCGAGGGCCTCGACGCGCTGGGGGACTTCGAATCGCTCTGCCTCTTCGTCGCTGAGGACGAGCGTCCTTTGCGAGGCGCGGCGGGATGGGTGGATTGGCGGCTGTGCGGCGCCCTCTCCCGCGTGCTCAAGGACGGGTTCTTCGGCGGCCGGACGGACGATGCGCTGCTGTTGCCCACCGGCGGGCGCCTGCCCTCCAAGCGGATCTTCGTGCTGGGTCTGGGACCTTCACGCGGGCTGACCAGCGAGGCGTTGGGCGAAGCGCTGCGTCGCGCGGCGGACACCCTCAAGCGGGCGAACGCGGAGAGCGTGGCGGTGGAGCTGCCCGGCGAGGGCGTGCTGGACGAGGACGTGCGCGCGGCGGCCCTCAAGGCCGAGTTCCTCCCGCGCGTGGGCACCCGGAAGGTCGCGGTGCTGGGCGCGAAGAGCCTGGGGCGGTTGCTCGGCGGCTGAGAAGCGGGCCTCCGGAGGTTCTGTTAGAACTGCCCGGTCCCGATGGCCTTCAAGGTGCTGATCGTCGAGGTCTCCCGTGCCTCCCGCGAGTTCATCGCGGCCACGCTGGAGTCCATCGCCGGCGTCCGGGCCTTCACCACCGGCAGCGGCTTCGAGGCGCTGAAGCTCCTCCCGCGCCACCAGTTCGATCTGATCATCACCGAGGTCGACGTCCCGGACATCGACGGCCTCGAGCTGATCAACTTCGTGAAGAAGACCCCGCACTACCGGACCACGCCGCTCATCGTCGTCACCACCGCGGCGCGGGCGCCGGACCGGGAGAGGGGGCTGGCGCTGGGCGCGGTGGAGTACCTGGTCAAGCCCTTCGATCCGCGCGGGCTCGAGGCGCTGGCGAGGCGCTACCTCGCGCTCGACCAGGAGACCTGAACGGCCGCCGTCTCAAGCCGTGCCGCTGTTCGGACGCAGCCGCACGCTCTGCGGGTAGGGGAAGATGTCCACGATCTCTCCGGCTCGAATCTTCTCCTGGATCCCGCGCCACCACGCGGCGGTGAACAGCTCACCGTGCTGTTCGCGAAGGACGCGCTCCAGCTCCGCAGACAGCCCGAGGAAGCGGGGGAACTCCTCCGGGAAGATGTCGTGCTCGTCGACGAAGAACCACGGATCCGAGCGCATCTCGTCCTCATCGTCGCGCGCGGTGGGCATCTCGCGGAAGCGGCAGTCGGTGACCAGGGTCAGCTCGTCGTAGTCGTAGAAGATGACGCGTCCGTTCCGGGTGACGCCGAAGTTCTTCAGGAGCAGGTCGCCCGGGAAGGTGTTGGTGGCAGCGAGGTCGCGGATGGACTGGCCGTAGTCGAGCACGGCAGCGCGCGCGCTTTCCTCGTCGGTCTCGCGCAGGAAGAGGTTGAGCGGGCGGACGCGGCGCTCGACGTAGAGGTGGCGCAGGTGCACCCAGTCGCCCTCGATGCGGATGAGGCTGGGCGCGTCTTGAACCAGCTCGTCGATCACCCGCGGATCCATGTCGTCGCGGCGGAAGGAGAGGTGCTCGAACTCCTGCGCGTCCACCAGGCGCCCGGCGCGATCCTGCCGGTACACGAGGTTGTATTTGGCCTTCACCTCGTCGTGAGACGTGTTCTTCGGCGGCGGGATGTGGTCCCGGATGACCTTGAAGACGAGGTTCAGCGACGGGTAGGTGAAGACGATCATCACCAGCCCGCGGTCGCCCTCCGCCGGAACCAGCGTCTCGCCCGAGCGCTCCGCGTGGTCGACCATCTCCCGGTAGAGCTCGGTCTTGCCGTGCTTGTTGAAGCCGATGGAGATGTAGAGCTCGGACAGCCGCCGCATGGGCAGCAGGCTCTGCAGCAGCTCCACCAGCGCGCGCGGGTGGCTGACGTCCACGTGGAAGTAGGACCGCGTGAAGCTGAAGAGGACGCGCGCCTGACGATCCTCGAGCAGCACCGCGTCGAGGAACACGCCCTCCTCCTGGTGCCGGAAGGAGAGGATGAACGGGGTGAAGCGCTCGCCCCGCCACGCGCGGCCCACGAGGTACGCCGCCTTGCCGCGGAAGAAGGGCCAGCAGGCGACCTCCACCCGGTCCGGCATCTGCCCGCCGTCGTCGTCGAAGTGCGCGTCGATCCGCTCGGCCGCCGCCTGGATGTCCTCGTCGAGCGACCGGTACGGGGCATCGAACCGCCACGCTTCGATGATCTCCCGCAGCAGCCCCTCGGTGGCGCCGGATCGCGCAGGGCTTTGCCGGCGGGTGAAGGTCCGGGTGACCTGCTCGGTGGACGGACCGGGCCGGGCCTCCGGGGTGACGAACTCGATGTGCGTGTCCACCCCGACGGTGGTGAAGATCCGCCGCGTCACCGAGTTGTAGAAGGTCTCTGCCAGCTCCACCGTGGGCAGCCCTTCGATGGCCTGTGCATACGCGTGCTTGATCTGCGTCCACAGCGTCCGGTCCGCGATCCGGTCTCCGAACTGCGTGCGGATCACCAGCATCGTCTGCCAGACGTGCTCGGAGACGAGCGTCAGGCGCGCCAGCGCGTCGCGTTGACCGCCGCGCCAGTCGCGCTGCTCGAAGCGCTTCTTCGCCCGGCGGGTGATGATCTGGAACTCGCGGAGATACTCGTCGTAGGCGGTGCGCAGCGTGTTGCACGCCCAGCGCACCATCCGCTCAGAAGGCTGCGGCCCCTCGCCACCGGCGGTGCTCATCGCCTCGGGGCTTAGCAGAAAAGCGTTCGGATCAACCCGCTGCGGCGACGGCCGACTCGCGGCGGCGTTCGCGGTTGCGCTCTTCGCGGCTGCGCTCGTCGCGGTGCGGCGCCTCACGCGCGGCGCGCAGGGCATCGGCGCCACCGTTCTGCAGGACCAGCGCATCGAGGAGCTCACGCGTGGCCGGCTCCACGTCCTCGAACCGCAGCCCGAAGCCCGCGGCGAGGTCACTGCCCGTGCCACGGCTCCACATCACCTCGCCCACCGGGAGGGGGATGAGCGTGGCCGCCCACTCGATCTCGATGCGCAGGCGCGTCCCCACCGGCGGCGGATCCGCACTGCGGATGAACATGCCGTTGACCGAGAGGTTCAGGGCCCACAAGCGGCGACTGGGGCCCTTTCCGTCAGCGCGGCGCACCCGGAGGAGATGCCGGAACGGAACACGGGGGGAACGAACGTCGCGCAGCTCCATGACGACGCTGAGTGTCGAACACTCTGGCGAACAGTGCAAACCCGCGGGTCGAAAGGAGTTTTTCGTGCCGGGAGGGCGGAAGGTTTCGGCTACACTGGCCGGGTGTCGCGCATCGAGGACGTGGTTCGAGGACTGCTGGCCACCGCCCTGGCGGCGCTTCTTCTCCCTTTCCCGGCCGATGCCGCGGTCGCGGAGGTCTGGCCGTCGAAGGTGAGGCGCGGGGAGGACGGTAGCCTCGAGTACGTCTGGGATTTGCGGCCGGTGAAGGCGCGGAAGGTCACCCTCGACTTTGGACCGGACGCGGACGGGGCGGAGGTCGCTCGGTTCCTTCGGTCGCTCCCCGAATCGGTCAAGGGACGGGTGGACCTGTCGAAGGCCCGGCTGCGGTTTCATGCGCCCTCCGGCCTCGAGAACGCACCGCTGAGCCCGTCCTTCGCCCGGAGCGGTCAGGGCCCGTTCGTCGCCCCCCAGCCCGGCGCTCCGGCGCGCGAGAAGCCCGCGAAGGTTCCGGCGCTGCACCCGGATCTGCCCCGCCCGCTTCCCTCGGCGGACCTGCTGCTCTGGCATCACCGGCAGGCGCAGAAGGGAGCGTGGGCGGCGCTGCTGCTGGCGGCGCACGAAGGGGATGCGGGCGTGTCGCTGAACCGGAGCACCTTGCTTCGGCGGGTGCTGGACCACAGCCTGCAACGCGCGTCGAGGCTCGAAGGGGACGCGAGGGACGGCGCGCGAAGGCTGGCGGCCCGGCTGGCAGGAGCGGTGGAGGCGGCGGGTGAGCCTGGCGCGCGGCCATGGCGCAGCGATCCGGAGCTCTGGGAGAAGGTCCAGGAGGAGGCGATGCTGCTGGCGCGCGCGGAGCCCCGGTTCCCCTCCGCCCCGTGGCTGCAATGGCGCGCGACGATGGCGAAGCTGCCCATCTGGGATCGCGCGGTCCAGCGGCCGTTCGAGAACACGCGGATCGGCGCTGCGGCGGTGCTCACCTTCCTCGCCATCCTCGAGCGCGAGCCGGGGCTGCAGACCGCGTGGGACGAACACCGCCGCCTGCGCGACAGGCTCTTCGGCCAACCCCGGAGCGAGCTCATCGCCTGGTACCGCGGCGCGCTGGGCGACCACAGCGCAGAGGCGGCGCTCGACGATCTGTCCCCGTTCCTCGCGCGCATGCCGCGGGAGCTGGTCGAGTCGGAGGAGACCGCGCCGCTCATCGCCAGGCCCTACACGCCGCTCACCCGCTTCCTCGCGCAGCTCGAGGGCCCAGAGCAGCTACACGGTGTGGAGGAACTCACGGTGGCGCTTCAGGACGGCCGCGTCCGATTCGACGCTGGCGCCGGGAGGCCCTGGTGGCAGGCGAAGGACGCGTGGACGGAGCGCCTGATGGGGACCGCCTCCGCCGAGGGCGACCGCCTCTCCATCACGCCCGACTACCGGCGCCGGCTCGCGCGGACGATGCAGGCGTTGCTCGGCGCGCACGACGAGGTTCGCGGCGGCCCCTCGTGGCTGGAGGAGCCGC
>CAZCWA010000022.1:17659-20702 GCA_964502265.1 uncultured Myxococcaceae bacterium
GGTCGGGCCGAAGGTCGGGCCGATGGTCCGGTTGATGGTCCCCCCGCACCTCGAGCTGGAGCCGCTCCCGGACGTCTACGAGGAGATCGCGCGCGGCTGGCTGCGGCTGGCGGAGGCGGCGAGGGAGCAGGGCAGGGCGGCGCAGCTTCGCGGCCTCACCTCGACGGGAGGCCAGCGGCCCGTGGGCCTTGCGGCGGATGCGCAGCGGATGGGCACGCTCTTCTCCGGCCTCGCCATCGTGGCGCGGGTGGCGCTCGGCGAGGAGGCACCTGCCAGCGATGCGGATCGCAAGCGGATGCGGGAGGCGGTGCAGTTCCTCGCCCGCTGGCGGACGCAGCCGGACTTCCGGGCAGACGTTCGCTACCTGCTTCCGGTCGGCGAGTCGCTCGAGCCCGGCGTCTACGTCCACGCGGGGATCCTCGGCATCGGCCGGCGCGAGCTGGAGGTCCGCTTCGAGCTGCCGCCGGAGGTCGCGCTGTCGGCGCCTCGCGGCGGCGAGGTCTCGATGTTCGAGGCGGACTCCCGCGCGGTGCAGCGCTACCAGCTCCCCGTGCTGGCGACCGGCAGCGTGACGGTGGGACGGGTGGAGCCGCTCGAGCCCGCGGCGCTGCGGGCGGTGGCGGATCGCGAGAAGAAGCGGGACGCCATCGAGGCCGCGCTGCCCGGGACGCTGGTGCGCACCCTGCCGCAGGTTCGTTGAGCAGAGCCGGGGTCTGGGGCGGCGGGGTTGCGAAGCCGGTGTTAGAACCCGCGGCGTGGACGCGCCGGCGGTGCTCGAGGTCGAAGGGCTGGGGAAGGTCTACGGGGACGTGCGCGCGGTGGAGAACGTCTCCTTCCGCGTGGGGGCGGGCGAGATCGTCGGCCTCGTGGGACCGAACGGCGCGGGCAAGACCACCACGCTGCGCTGCGTGTCCGGGATCATCCCACCCACCCACGGAGAGGTCCGCATCGGTGGACACGCGCTGCGTCGCCAGCCCGTTGCGGCCAAGCAGGCACTGGCTTTCCTGCCGGACGAGCCCCGCCTGTTCGAGTACCTCACCGTCCGCGAGCACCTGAACCTCACCGCGCGGCTCTTCGGCGTGGAGGACTGGGAGCCGAGGGCGCAGGCGCTGCTCGAGGAGCTGGAGCTGCGCGGCCGGGAGGACGTGTTGCCCGGCGAGCTGTCGCGCGGGATGAAGCAGAAGCTCGCCATCGCCTGCGGCTTTCTGCACGACCCGCGGCTGATCATCCTCGACGAGCCGTTGACCGGGCTGGACCCGCTCGGGATCCGCAACATGAAGGCCTCGCTCCGGGCGCGCGCCGAGCGGGGCGCAGGGCTCATCCTCTCTTCGCACCTGCTGCCCCTGGTGGAGGAGATCTGCCACCGCATCCTCGTCATCGCGCAGGGCCGGCTGCTCGCGCAGGGGACGCTGGCGGAGATCCGCACCCAGCTCGGCGTCCGCACGGAGGAGGGCGAGGCGCTCACGCTGGAGGACGTCTTCATCCGCATCACCGGCGGCGACGGCGCAAGGCCATGAGGGGGCGGGTCCTCTCCGTCCTCGGCTTTCTCGCCGTGGCCACGCTGCGCAACCGGATCCTCGCGCAGCTTCGGCGCCTTCGGCGGCCGCGCTACGCCGTGGCCACCGGGTTCGCGCTCGTCTACCTCTGGTTCCTCTTCGGCCGCAGGCTGGGCCTGGAGACGGTGCAGCTTGGGCCCACGGCGCGGGCCATCATCCCGTCCGCGGTCGCGCTGGTGTGGTTCGCGCTGCTGCTCTCCTTGTGGATCTTCGGCCGCAAGCGCCCCGCGCTGACCTTCTCTGAGCCGGAGATCCAGCTCCTCTTTCCCGCTCCCCTCTCGCGAAGATCGCTGCTGCTCTACAAGGTGACGCGGTCGTTGCTGCTCGTCCTCGTCAGCGCACTTCTGACCTCGCTGCTCTTCGGCGCCCGCCTCACCGGGAGCTTCGTCTTCTTCTTCGCTGGCGCCTGGGCCGGGTTCGGTCTGCACGCGCTGCACGAGATGGGGGTGCAGCTCACGCGAGGCAGCCTGCTCGCCCGCGGCCGAAGGGGGCGAAGCGTGCTGGTGCTGGGCGTGGTCGGGGTGCTCGGCGCAGTGGCCATCGCGGCGGTGGCGGGACTGCCTCCCATCCCCGAGCTGCCCATGCGCAGCGACGTCGCGCTCGGCTTCGCGCAGCAGGTGCTCTCGGGTCCTTTGGGCATCGTGCTGATGCCCTTGCGCGCGCCGCTGGAGGTCGCGCTCGCGCCGGATCTGGGACACGCCCTGCGCTGGCTGCCGGTGGTCCTCGGGCTGGTCGCGCTGCACGTGGCGTGGATCCTCCGCAGCGACACCGCCTTCGAGGAGGCCTCGGTCGACGAGGCCGAGCGGCGCGCCCGGCTCCGGGACCGGAAATATACTGCATCCGGTTCCTCCACCGCGCCGAGGGCCACGCGGTCCTCCCGGCTGCGCGCGCGGGGCAGGCCGGAGCTCGCGCTGGCCTGGAAGAACGTCCTCGGCGCCCGGCGGCTGTGGGGCACGCGGCTGTGGGCGCTGCTCCTGCCGCTCGGGGTGACGGTGGTGATGCTCGGCCTTCTGGTTGGCGGCTCGGGCGCGCCGGGGGGGATCCCGGCCGGGTTCGCGATCGCGTTCGCGGGCTCGGCGGCGGTGGTCTCGGTGATTGGCCCCGGCATGCTGCGCAGCGACCTCCGCGCGGACCACGCGCACATGGACCTCCTCCGGGGGATGCCGCTGTCGGGCGCGCAGGTGGTGGCGGGGGAGCTGGCGGGCTCCTGGCTGATGCTGACGCTGGTGCAATGGGGCCTGCTCGCGGGCGCCGGGATCGCCTTCTTTCTCTCGGTCACGCTGGCGCCGGCCACCTGGGATCCGCGGCCGGTGCTCGTGGCCGTGGGGGCGATGGTCGTGCTGCCCTGCGTGACGCTGATCCAGCTCCTGGTCCAGAACGCGGTGGTGCTCCTGTTGCCTGGTTGGGCGGACACCGGCGTCGAACGCTCACGAGGGCTCGAGGCGATGGGACAGCGCCTGCTGCTCTTCGCGGGCAGCCTCTTCGTC
>CAZCWA010000023.1:0-15286 GCA_964502265.1 uncultured Myxococcaceae bacterium
GACGCGCAGGACAACTGCCCGGACCTCTTCAACCCCATCCGCCCGCTCGACAACGGCGTGCAGGCGGACGCGGATCAGGACGGCGTGGGCGACGTGTGCGACGTGTGCCCGCTCGACGCGCACACCACCACCTGCTCGGTGGCCGTGCCCGGTGATGCGGATGGCGACGGCGTGCCGGACACGGAGGACAACTGCCCGTCCGAGCCCAACGCGGACCAGACCGACACCGACAACGACGGCATCGGCGACGCCTGCGATTGGTGCCCGGCGCCGAACCCGAACGGCAGCGCGTGCCCCGCGACCATCTACCAGGTGAAGGGTGGCCAGTACCTCGACCGCCCGGTGCTCCTCGGCGGCGTGCAGGTGACCGCGGTGAGCGCAGGCACCGGCTTCTACCTCCAGGTGCCGCCCAGCTCGTCCGTGTACAACGGGCCCGACTTCTCCGGCTTCTACGTGTACGCGCCGCAGGACTCGGCGAACGTGCAGCCGGGGGACATCGTCTCCATCGAGGGCCTGGCGAAGGACTTCCACGGCCAGCTCCAGCTCAACAACACCGCCAACCTGATGGTCACCTCGAGCGGCAGCCCGGCCATCGCGCCCGTGGTCGTCGCCCCGGCGGACGTCGCCACCGGCGGCGCGCGTGAGAAGGCGCTGGAGTCGGTGCTGGTGCGCGTGGAGAACGTGACCGTCACCGAGCTCGAGCCCGCGCCAGGAACGGCTGACACCGCGCCCACCTGGGAGTTCGTGGTCGACGGCGCGCTGCGCGTGAACGACTTCCTCTACCGCGTGAGCCCGTGGCCGTCGGTGGGCGAGCAGTTCTCGGCGATCACCGGCGTGCTCAACTGGCGCAATGCCAACTCGAAGATCGAGCCGCGGGACGCCAACGACCTCGTCGGCGGACAGGCGACGGTGGTGGGCTTCGGCCCGGCCGACCAGTTCATCCGCGTGGGCCAGACGGGCGACACCTTCCCCGAGGCGGTCACCGTGACCATCTCGCGGCCGCAGTCGGGTCCGACCGACGTGACCGTGACCTCGGGCTCGGCGGACCTGACCGTGGGCAACGGCGGCATCGTCACCATCCCGGCCGGTCAGACCAGCGCGGTGGTTCCGCTCACCGGCGTGACCCCCAACGCGTCCGTCACGCTCACCGCGTCGCTCAACGCGTCGATGCTGAGCACCACCGTCCGCGTGCTCGGCGCCAACGAGGCCACCGCGCTCGATGCGCTCACGGCCCAGTCCACCAGCGTTCCGCCCGGCGGCTCCATCACCCTGACCGTGCACCTGACCGTGCCGGCGCCGGCGCCCACCGTGGTGTCGCTCGCGCTCTCGCCCGCGTCGTTCGGGACCATCCCCGCGGACGTGACGGTGGCGCAGGACGCGATGACGGCGACGTTCACGCTGAGCGCTGACGCGGCGGCGATGGGCAGCGGCACCGTGACAGCTACGCTGGGCACCGAGTCCCGCTCGCTGACCTTCGGCTCGGCGGCCCAGTGCCTGCCCACCCAGGTCGTGATCAGCCAAGTGTACGGCGGTGGCGGGAACAACGGCGCGCTGTTCAGCCACGACTTCATCGAGCTGCACAACCGCAGCACGCAGCCGGTGAGCATCGGCGGCTGGTCGGTGCAGTACGCGAGCGCCACCGGCTCGAGCTGGGCCACGGCGGAGGTTCCTGCTGGCGTCACTCTGCAGCCTGGCCAGTACTTCCTCTTCCAGCAGGCGGTCGGCAACAACGCCACGCTCCCCGCGCTCCCCACGCCGGACGCGGTGGGCACCCTCACCATCGGTGGGACCAACGGGAAGGTCGCGCTGGCCAGCAACAGCACGGCACTGACCGGCACCACGCCGACCAGCCCGTCGCTGGTGGACCTGGTCGGCTTCGGTACCGCCAACGGCTTCGAGGGCGCGGCCACGCCGGCGCTCTCGAACGGCACCGCAGCGATCCGGAAGGCGGACGGCTGCACCGACACCCAGAACAACGCGTCGGACTTCGACGTGGCCGCTCCGGCGCCGCGCAACTCGATGACCGCCGCGGTGAGCTGCGGCTGTAACTGAGGAGGCGATCGACATGTCGAACGAGCTGAAGATCGAGGACCTGAAGCAGGGCGACGGCGACGAGGCGAAGAGCGGCCAGTCGGTGACCGTCCACTACGTCGGGACTCTGGCCTCCGACGGGTCGAAGTTCGACTCCTCCCGCGACCGTGGGCAGGGGTTCACCTTCCGGCTCGGCGCGGGGCAGGTGATCCGCGGATGGGACCAGGGCGTGGCGGGGATGAAGGTCGGCGGGCTGCGCCGGCTCACCATCCCGCCTGACCTCGCCTACGGGGCGCGCGGGTATCCGCCCGTCATCCCGCCCGCGGCCACCCTGGTGTTCGAGGTGGAGCTGCTGAAGGTCGGCTGAGCCGAACGCTTTCCGAACTCCGTTGTACGCGGCCGGCGGTTCGCCTCTCTGGGGCGGCCGCCGGCCGAATCGTTGCGGGACCCGCCGACGGCCCTCGGCGCTGAGCTAATGCGGCGCCGGGACCCGTTTGCGTGCGCCCTCCCAGGTGCCGGCCAGCTCCTTCGGCAGCTCCTGCGCGATGCGCTCGGACTCGCGCTCGGTGATCTGCGAGTGCAGCCCGCCGAAGACCGCATGCAGTGCGCGCCGCACGTCCTCGGGATCGATCATCAGGTGCTCGGCGACCCCGAGATAGAAGTCGTCGCGGCCACCCGCCTCCGCGTCCGCCGTCACGCCGTGGTCGCGATGACACTGGCTGGCGGAGACGATCTTCCGCACGTCCTCCGGCAGCTCCGCCAACAGCCGCTGCAGCGTCCCGCCGCTGATGCGCCGGGACAGTACGCAGAAAACGGCCGCAGCAGACTCCTTCGGGTCCACCTCCGGAAACCGCTCCTCGATCACCTCGAGGAACGCGTGCCTGTCCGTCCCCGCGCCCAGCCCGGACCAGGTGACCTCCTCGCTCACTCCCTCCGCCATGCGCACCTCCTCCTTCACTGAAGGCTGTGTGCACCGGCGAGCGCTGGCAGCAGGCGAGGGGGCGGGGGCACCGCGTCTTCATCGGCCCACGAGGTCCGCCAGCGCGGGCTCGAGCTGGGGGAACTCGAACTGGAACCCGCCCTCCAGCGCGCGCTGGGGCACCACGCGCTGGCTCGCGAGGAGCCCGTCCGCCAGCTCGCCCAGCGCCACCTTCAACGCCAGCCGGGGGGCGGGGAGGAGGGCCGGCCTGCGCAGGGCCCGGCCGAGCGCGCGGGCGAAGTCCCGCTGGATCGCCGGCGCGGGCGAGGCCACGTTGAGCGGCCCGCGCAGGTCGGGCTGGTGCAGCGCCCAATCGATCATCCGCACCGCGTCCTCGCGGTGGATCCATGGGAAGTACTGCCGCCCGCTCCCCATCGGTCCTCCGGCCCCGAGGCGGAACGGCAACATCATCCGCTCCAGCGCGCCGCCCGAAGGGTGGAGCACGATGCCGATGCGCAGGAGCACGGTCCGGATGCCGGCCTCCTCCGCGCGCAGCGCCACGGTCTCCCGCGCACGGCACACCTCCGCCAGATAGTCGCTGCCGGGCCCGGCCTCCTCCGGCAGCGGCTCGTCCGCGCGGTCGCCGTAGTAGCCCACCGCCGAAGCGCAGAGCAGCGCGCGCACCGTCCCGGCCGCGATGGCCGCGTCCACCACCGAAGAGGTGCCCCCGGTCCGGCTCTCGAGCAATGCGCGCTTCACTTCAGGCGTCCAGCGGCGCGCGCTCACGTTCTCTCCCGCGAGGTCGATGATCGCCTCGATGCCGGCGATCCGCTCCGGCGGCAGCGGCGCGTCCGAGGAGAAGGCCGCGAGCCGCACGCCCTGCAGCGTACCGGCCGCCCGCGCAGGGTCCCGGGTGAGCACGGTGACCTCGTGTCCCGCCGCCACCAACCGGGCCACCAACGGCCGCCCGATGAAACCCGTGCCGCCGGTCACCGCGATCTTCATGTCGCAGACGTAGAGGCTCCCCCTGCACCGCGCAACCGGACAAACACTGGACAGAAGTAGGACGTACTCTTGACGCAGCGCAGGGGCCGACCCATAAAACGCCCCATGACCCTCGCCCTGCCAGCTTGCCCGGCGCCTTCTGACCCACTGGCGAACGCTGCCAGGCGGGTGTCGCTGGAGATTGAACAGATCCTCGACACGACGGACGAAGGCGCGCTCGACGCGGCGTGGGTCGAGGCCTCGGCCCACGTCCGGGCCTTCGCCACGCGCCCCGGCAAGCGGCTGCGGCCCGCGCTCTGCGCCCTCTCCTGGCAGCTCGTGTCCGGACGGCGGCCCACCCCGGAGGTGTGGCGGTTCGCGGGCGGCCTGGAGCTGGTGCACACCTTCATGCTGGTGCACGACGACGTGGCGGACGCGGCGGGTATGCGCCGGGGCGGCCCCGCGCTCCACCACCTCCTCGGCGGCGGGAAGGCCGGCGAGGATCGGGCGATCGTGGCGGGGGACCACCTCTTCGCGCTGGGCCTCGAGACCATGCTCGGCTGCGGTGCGCCCCGTGCGGTCGAGGCGGTGCGGTGGTTCCTTCCCGTGTGCCGGCGAACGGCGGCCGGCCAATATCTCGACCTCACCCTGGACGCGGCGCCGCTGCCGGAGCTCAACGTGTTCCGGGCGGTGAAGGTCGCGCACCTCAAGACCGCGCGGTACGGCTTCGTGGCCCCGCTGATGACCGGGGCGATGCTGGCCGGCGCGGACGAGGCCACCCTGACCGTCCTCGAGCGGGTGGGGCGCCACGCGGGGCTGGCGTACCAGCTCGTCGACGACCTCATCGGCCTCTACGGCGATGAGCGGGTGACCGGGAAGTCGTCGGACTCGGATGCGGAGAGCGGCAAGCGCACCTTCCCGGTGCTGGCCGCGTGGTTGAGGGCGCCGGCGGCGGACCGCGCGCGGCTGGAGGCCTTGATGGCCCCCGGTGGGGTTGGCTCGCACGCGGACTGCGACGAGGTCCGGGAGCTGGTGGCGCGAAACGGAGGCCGCGCGGCCACGCTGCGCGCCATCGCCCGGAACACGCGAGCCGCACGACGGGCCACCACCCTCCTTCCTTCCAACGCTCAGACGCGCACGCTCGAGCTGCTGGTGGAGCGGCTCGCCCACCGGGTTGCATAGGAACGCGCCTGCTGCCTTGCGCCTCGCGATGGAGCGGGCAGCATGGAGCGCACCCCATGTCCGACCGGCGGTATCGCATCCAGAAGGCGTCCGAGCTCTCGGGCGTCAGCGAAGAGCTCATCCGCGCGTGGGAGCGCCGCTACGCCGTCATCGCGCCGCAGCGGACGGAGGGCGGGTTCAGGCTCTACTCGGACGAGGACGTGGAGGTGCTGCGCCGGCTGCGGCGGCTGACCCGCGAGGGCACGCCCATCGGCGAGGCGGCGAAGCTCGTGCCCCTGATGCGGGAGGAGCTCCTCTGGCACCTCGACGCGCTCCCGGTCGGTGCGTCCGGTGGAGGCAGGGGCCCTGCGGAGCCGCGGCTGGAGCGGTGGCGTTCGGAGATCCTCGAAGCCGCCGAAGCGCGGGACCCCTCCCGGGCCGAGCGGGCGCTGGACGAGAGCCTCACCGCGCTGCCCCCTCTGCGCGTCTTCGACGAGGTGGTGGCGCCCGCGCTGCGCGAGGTGGGCGACAGGTGGCACGCGGGGAGGCTCGGGGTGGACCAGGAGCACCTCGCCACGCAGGTGCTGCGCCGCCGGTTGGAGAGCCTGCTGCACGGCGCGCCCGCCGGCGGCGCGGGCCACGTGGTCTGCGCGTGCTTCCCAGACGAGACACACGAGCTGGGCGCGCTCGGCACCGCCCTGCGGATGCGGCACCTGGGGATGCGGGTGACGTACCTGGGCCAGCGCACGCCGGCGGATGCGCTCGGGCGCTTCGTCCGCGCCACCGGGACGCGCGCGGTGGCGCTCTCCTGCGTGGTGGATCCGGGTGCGGAAGCGATGGACGAGGCGCTCGACGCGCTGCGCACCGCCCTGCCGAAACGGGTCCGGGTCCTGGTGGGCGGACCGGGCGCCGCTGCGCACCCGTACGCGCTCGAGCAGCGCAGCTTCCGGCTGTTCCGGGACGATTGGGAGGATGCGCTGCGCTGGCTCTCGGAGGCCTCGGCACGCGCGGAAGCGGGGACACGATGACGACGAAGAGCGGGAAGCGGCAGGTGGCGCTGATCACCGGCGGGACGCGCGGCGTGGGCCGTGCCCTGTCCCTTCGATTCGTGCGCGCGGGCTACGACGTGGTGGCGACCTACCGGCGGGACGCGGAGGCGGCGGCGTCGCTGGAGCGCGAGTGCGCGGAGCGGGGAGGGCGCTGCGTGACGATGGTGGCGGACCAGCTCGAGCCGCAGAGCCTGGAGCCGGTGTTCGAGCGCACCGCCCGCGACTTCGGCGGGCTGGACGTCTTCGTGGCCAACGCGGCGTCCACCGCCTTCGTGCCGCTGATGACGACGAAGCTCCACCAGATGGACAAGACCTTCAACGTCACCGTGAAGAGCTTCCTCCACGGCGTGCAGCTCGCGGCGCCGCTGATGTCCGGGCGTGGCGGCCGGGTGGTGGCGGTGTCGGGGATGGACGCGCGCATGCCGCTGCCGTTCCATGGCCTGCTCGGTGCGCTGAAGGGGGCGCTGGAGATCCTCGTGAAGTACCTCTGCAACGAGCTCGCATCCGAGCGCATCCGCGTCAACGCGGTGAACCCGGGCTATATCGACACCGAGTCGTCGCGCTTCTACATGGGCGCGCTGTGGGAGCCGATGGAGCGGGCGGCGAAGGAGCAGGTGCCGGTGGGCCACATCGCCTCGCCGGACGAGATTGCCGCGGTCGTGCAGTGGCTGTGCTCCGACGAGTCGCGCTACGTGAACGGCCAGACCGTCGTGGTCGACGGGGGCCTCGAGACCGCCTACGCGATGCACGCCGCCATGCGGCTCGCGGAGTCCGCCACACCGGAAAAGTGAAGCAGATACAGCCACTTACAACGTCTCACGTCGCGCGCCGGGGAACTCGCAGGTAGCGTCCCCCGCATGATTCGCACCTTCGGCATCCTCAGCATCGTGACCCTCTTCACCCTCACCGGGAGCCTCTCGGGCTGCGTGATCGTGAAGGAGGAGCGGCACCACTCGACCAAGCGCTCCCGTCTCGACCGCGACGACCGCCGTGGGTGCCACCCGAGCCAGTACTGGGACGGCGAGAAGTGCCGCCACAAGGGCAAGGGGAAGAAGAAGGGCAAGGGCCACCGGAAGCACCACCACCATTGATCAATTGATCGCGGCGAAGAGGTTCGCCCGCCACAGGCCCTCGGCTGGTATGTCTTCCGCGTGCGCACTCCATTCTTCCGCACCTTCCCGCTTCTGATCCTGCTCGCGCTGATGCCCGTGACTGCGGCGCGCGCGCAGGACGTACCCGTGGCCACGCCGTTGGACGTGACGGTCAGCACCTCCACCACCTTCCTTCCGCTGACCACCACCGGCGTGGCGGTGCTCGTCATCCTGCTCGTCCGCGACGATCCCAAGGCGGCGCAGGAGCACGCGGAGGTGGCGCGCCTGTTCCTCCGGCAGAACTCGGTGGCGTTGGCGCAGGAGCTGGCGGAGGGCGAGGGCCCGGTGCTCGACGAGCTGGCGGCTGCGCTCGGCATCCGGGGCGAGCACCTGCCCGTGTTCCGGCACGCGGTGCACCAGGACCGGCGTGAGCTGTCCCGCCTGGCAGACCCCGACGGACTCGATCGCACCCGCGCGATGAAGTTCGTGCGGCGGCTGCATGGGATCGTGGTGGCGCACGCCGGCCTGCGCGAAGACCTCGAGCGGCGCGCGCTGCCCGTGCGCTGAAGGTGCCCTCGCCGGTTCCAGCGGCCGCGCTCGTCTTTGCCGCGCTGCTGCTGTCGTCGTCCCACGCCTTCGCCGTTGAAGGTGGCTCGTCCGCCGAGGCGGCCCTTCGCCGCGCGGGGATCGTCCTGCTGGCCCCGGAGGGACCGGGCGATGGGCCCTTCGACGAGGCGTTGATCGAAGCGCTGCACGCGGGCCTCACCGCGCTGCCCCCTTCACTGCGCGACTTCCCGGGCGGCCCGCTGGAGCTGCGACTTCGCCGCGAACGCTCGACCCACGGGATGGGCGAGGGAACGCGGGCGAAGCCGGAGTGGGAGCACGGCCGGCGCCGCTTCCTCCTCTACGCGTACGCGGAGCCCTCTGCAGACGACGACGCGCGCGCGAGGTACAGGCTGGAGAAGCTGGACGGGGCGGAGCGCGAACGCCTGTGGCGAAGCCGGGCGCTGGTGCACGCGGTGGTGCAGCGCTGGGACGATGCGCGGGGATGGAGTCGAAAGAAGGCGTTTCGCCGGCTCTCCGGATGGCGGACCGGCACCCGCGTGTCGAACACGTGGTCGTGGGCCTTCAGCCGCGCTCGGGGGATGGAGTCTGCATCGCTCGACCTGGTGACCTTCGCAGAGGAGGCGCTGGTGCCGGTGGAGTCCATCCGCGCCGACGCGCTGGCCCCCGACGATCGCGTCGCGTGTCAGGAGCTGTCGAAGTCCCGGTTCCTCGGCGAGGTGCTGCGCGATCTGGAGGGCTCACCACCGGAGGATCCATCACCGCTCCGCAGCCAGCGGTGCCCCGCCTTCGAAGCGTGGTCGGACGTGGAAGCGTTCTCCCACCACGAGGTCCTCTTCACCGCACCGTCCGGCGGCAGGCCCCAGTCGCTCTTCGGCCACCTGATGCTGCGCCCGGTGTTCCATCGAACCGGGGGCGTCGTCCCCTCCGGCCGCTCGCACGAGCCGGTCTACGAGGTGGCGGCGATCACCGGTCACGGGGACGGGCCCTTGTCGTTCGTCTGGAAGGGGCTCTTCGGCGGATACCAGAACGTGTACGAGCAGACCTCGCTCTCGGCGGTGAGGGCGGAGCAGGTGGCGGGCGAGCAGCGCACGGTGCGGCGCTTCCCGCTTCGGCTCACGCCCGAGGAGAACGTGCGCCTGCTGGAGCGGCTGTGGGAGCTCGAGCGGCGGGGCTACTTCGCCTACTGGTTCCTCACCGACAACTGCGCGACGTACGTGGCGCGCGCGGTGGAGGGCGCGTTGGACGAGAGCCGGTGGATGCCGTGGCTCATCCCGCCCGTGCTGCCCGCGGCGGTGCTGGACACCTTCGCGTCGATGGGGCTGCTCGGAGGCGAACCCGCCACGCCGATCCTCGCCGGCCGGGAGCGCGCGCTGGAGGCGGAGGGCATGCAGGCGCAGGCGGTGGAGGCCATCGCCGCCCGCGACGAGCGATGGGGACGGAGCTGGCGCCGCTTCCTCGAGCAGTCGCGCCATCCCGAGCCACTTCGGCGCAGCGCCGCGCACGCGCGGTTGCCCGCGCTGGTCAGCCGCACCCTGGCCGCCGACGCGAGCCTGAAGGAAGCCGTGCACGGCGCGGTGGCGGCCACCGTGCAGATGGAGCGCTATGCGGCGGAGCGGGCGGAGGTTTCGCTGCGCGAGCTCGAGCAGAGGCGCGTCGATTGGGGAGAGGTCCCGCTTCCTTCGGCGGAGGAGCTGGTGGCGCTGCGACAGCGTGATGGGCAGCGTGAGTCCGGCCCCGCGTTGCTGCACGCGCGCATCTCCCGGCTGCTCACCTGGGCGAAGCTCTACGAGTCCGCGCCGAGACGGCAGCTCACCGCGCCGGAGCAGCGCGCAGAACGCGAGGCGGTGGCCACCCGCCGCGTGTTCCTGCAACTCGCGTCACTGTGGGGAGACCTGCGGGAGACGCATCTGGGGGCCACCAGGTCCGAACCGCACGCGACCACCGCGTACGACGACGCCGGCGTGGCCCGCTCCGGGCGTGCGCCTCTGTCGATCGGCGTGGGCACGAGAACGGACGGTCAGAACGAGGGCACGGTGTTCGCGTGGTCCTCCGCGTTCCTGCGCGAGCGTTTCGGCGAGCGGCGTGCGCACGGGATGGACCGCCGCATCGAGCTGCGGCTCATCGACACCGAGGTCCACTGGGGCCTGCGCTTTCCCATCCCGCAGCTTCTGCGGGTGGACATGTACGTGGTCGCGCTTTGGACGCTGCCACGCGAACCCGAGCTGACGCGGCGCGGGCTGGGCGTGTTGCCGGATCCTTCGCGCGGCGTGGGACCGTTCGGAACGTGGGGCTGGGGCTTCGAGTACCGGCTCTTGCGACGCGAGTCGGCAATCGATGCGGTGCACCAGCTCCGCGGCGGCGCGCTGGCCGAGCTGTGGGGGAGCGCGGCTTCGCCGAACCACCTGCTGCTCTACGCGGGGCCCGAGCTGCGCGGCTGGAGCGACCTCCGTCCACAGGGGCTCGCCGCCGGAGGCTTCGCGCGAACGACGATGCGCCTCGGCTTGCCGGGAGGAGGCATCGACGGCGTACGCCTCTCGGCCGGCTGGTCTCCCGCGTACGCGCTGTGGCGCCCGGGCGTTCCCGGCTGGAGCCACGAGGTGGAGCTCGACCTGGCCGTGCAGGTGATGCCGAGGCGCACGACCGGACTCGTGCTCGGACTCGATGCCGGCGGGTGGTTCGAGGTCGAGGCCGACGCGCGCCGCACCAGAAGGGCTGGCGGCGTGCGCGCGATGGTGAAGGTGCGTTGACCGCGCCGCTACCCCGCGCTCCGCAGTCCGCGAAGGAGCGCGAGTCCCAGTGCGGCGAGCGGGCTCGTCCCCCACAGAAGGGCGCTCCCGCCCAACGCGAGCGCGCCGTGCATCAATGGACGCACGCGGAGCAGGCGCAGCCACTCTTCGGTCAGCGACATCGGCGGCGCGGCGAAGGTCTGCTCGAGCCGTGCCTCCATCCGGCGAAGCTGTGCGTCGTTCGGTTCGAGGACGTCCGCGAACTCCCTCTCCAGGCGATCATCCGGCGTCATCGCGTGCCTGCCTCCTGCTCGGGGGGTGATGCGTCCGTGCCCAGCCGCTCCATCAGCCACGCCCGCTGCCGCTCGCAGATCTTCCGTACGTTGGCCGGTGAGAGCGAGAGCGTCTCGGCGACCTCGGGGGCGGAGAGTCCGGCGCCGTAGCGAAGGCTCAGCACCTCGCGGTCTCGCGCGGGGAGCTCCGCCAGCGCGGCGAGCAGCAGGTGTCGCCGCCGGGCGCGATCGAGCAGCTCGTCGGGCAGGGGCGGGGGCTCGACTTCGAGGAAGGACTCCCCCCGCCACGTCGCCACGCTCCGTGCCCGCTTCCGTGCGTGGTTGAAGGCGATGGTGCACAGCCACGCCACGAAGCGGGTGCCCGGGCGGTAGCGGTACTCGTCGAGCCTCGGCAGCGCGCGGGCGAAGGTCTCCTGCACCGTGTCCTCGGCGTCGGCTTCGTTGGCGCACAGGGGCCTCACCGCGCGGTACACGCGGCCGGCGTGGAGGCGGAAGAGGAGACGCGAGGCCTCGCGGTCGCCCACACGCGCGCGGTGCACGAGGCGCTGGACCTCCCGCTCGTCTGCGGGCGGTGCGTCGTCTGCTCCGAGGATGGCGGCGAAGACGAAGAGCACGCGTCAGTCCAGCACGCCCAGGGTCCACACCGCGGAGTTGTACGCGCCCGTCGCGCCCGAGACGACGAGCAGCAGCGGCACCGCGAGCACGCCGGCCACCACCACTGCCGGCACCCACCCGCCTGCGAGGTAGAGCCCCAGGCCGATGAGCGCCGCCGGCACCAGCGCCATCGCCGAGGCCACGGCTCCCGCCGCCCGCCCGAGCAGGGCGACCAGCAGCAACTGCAGCGAGGGCACGATGCGCCCGTGCAGGTACGCATAGGCACGCCGGAAGGCTGCGCGCACCGTCAGGTCCTCCAGCACGCAGAACCGCAGCGTGTACTCGTAGAGGAAGTACACCGTGAGCAGGAACGGGATGGCGGGCAGCGCCAGCAGCACGGTCCCCACGATGCCGAGCCACAAGGGCAGGATCTTCGGCAGCGCGAGCAGCAGCGGCGCGAGGCACACCGCGGCGGTCATCAGCATCACCGCGAAGAACGCGAGCTTGATGCCCACCACGCGCCAGAAGAAGGAGAGCCCGAGCCGCAGGCCGCGACGGATGCCGAGCGTGGGCTCGGATTGAGGCGAGCGGGAGCGATCTCGCCGGACGCCCTCGATGAGCGCGGCCTCGCTCACCACGTGCAGCAGCGAGACGACGAGGCCGACGAGCGAACCGACGATGATCAGCCACCACACCCAGGTGGGGAGGGACTCGAAGCCGCCTCCGCCCTCCACTGGCCCTCCGCCGCCGCCACCACCCCCGCCCGCACCGCCGCCACCCGCTCCCGCCGCCACGAAGGCGCCGAAGAACCAGAGGTACTTGTTGCGCCACACCGTCCGCAGCGCGTCCTTGCCGAGTTCAATCGCGTTCATGCAGGGGGAATCCCGGAGCGGGCGAAGTGTGACAGCGATTGGCTACTGCACCGCGCCGGTGGTGACCTCCAGCACCCTCCGCCTGGGCTCGGCCACCGAGTCCTCTGGATGGAAGCGCCAGGTGCCGGAGCCCTCTGCGGCGGGGACGCCTTGAGCGAAGACGAAGCGTTCGCCCTCGTCGAAGAGCCGGGCGGCCTGACCGTAGAGCCAGTCCACTGCGCGGTCGGTGTCGACGTCGCGGAAGCGCACCTGGAGATCCGGGAGCCCGAACGCGCCGAGCCCGATCGTATCCAGCACCTGCACGCGCGCTCCGTCCTCCGCCTGCATCCGGAAGCGCCGCACGTTCAGCGCCGAGCCGCGCAGCCCGTCACCCGCCGCCAGCCTCTCGAGGTATCCGCGAGGCTCGAGCACCTGCTGCGACGGCAACCACTGGATCGCCCTCACCGGGAGCGCATGGAGCATGGCCGCCACCGCGCCGTGGAACACCGCCAGCCGGATGCGCCGGTCCACGCCCGCGGCGTTGAAGTCTGAGAGGGTGAGGCTCGCGCGGCAGGCGGCGGACACCGGGGCCGCATCGCTCCACGTCCAGCTCTGACGCAGGCACGCCGCCAGCTCCTGTACACCGATCCCATCGAGCGCCATCACCGCGAGCTGCAGCGGAACGCCTCCGGTGGAGAGGTAGTCGGGGAGCGCCACGTGGAGCGCGTCCGATTGGCCTTCGTCCACCGGCTCCACGCGCCCGAGCCGCTGACGCCAACCCTCCAGCAGCGCCTCGCGTCCCACCGGCACCGCCGTGTCCAGCAGCAGGTGAACGAGGTACGGGGTCTGCGCGCCGCTCTCGGCCTGGGTGCGGAAGTAGGGCAGGGACATGGCCGCGCACCCTATCTCACGCATGCCGCGTGGATGCTCAGCCCGGCACGAGCACCTTCAACGCAGCGGGGCGCACCTCGAAGTGGGTCGGGGTCTGGCTCCACGTCTCGCCATCGAGGTCGACGTCCTGCGGCGGATCGGTCACCAGCCTCAAGGACGGCGTGCGCAGGTGCATCACCGCGGGGTGTTCGAGGTGGGTGCCGCGCCGCAGCCTCACCGCCACCTGCACCATGTTCCACAGGTCGCGCAGGCGCTCGGTCCCGTCCGGCTCGTCGGCGCCGAGCGGCTGCGAGGAGCGGATGACGTAGACGTCGAGCTGGTGGTCATCGTGCGTGGCCTCGGGAGCGAGGAGCTGGCCGCCGCCGTGGAAGCGTCCGTTCCCGACCACCACCACGTGCGCCTCCACGCTCTGCGTGCCCATCGGCGTGATGAGCTGGGCATGGAAGGGCTTGTGCCCCATCGCTTCGCTCGCCGCCGCCACCGCGAACGCGCCGCGCCCGAGCATCCGCTTCATGTCGTCGTTGAGCCGCCGCGTCACGCCCGTGGCCAGGCCGATGCCGGCGGCGTTGAGGAAGGCCCGCTTGCCTGCGAGCCCCACGTCGATCCTGCGGGTCACCGTCCCCGCCGCGACCCGGCAGGCATCCTCGAGGGCGAGCGGCAGATCCAGGCTGCGCGCGAAGTCGTTGCCGGTGCCCAGCGGCAAAACGCCGAGCACCACGTCGTGCTGCCACAGCTCGTTGGCCGCCGCGCTCAGGGTGCCGTCGCCGCCGCCCACCACCACCCGGCCAGCTCCGCCGCGCACCGCCGCGCGCACCAGGAGCGGGAGCTGTTCGGGCGCATCCACCGCCCGCGCTTCCACCAGGGGGACGTCCAGCGCGGCGAGGTACTTGCGTGCGCGATCGAAGGTCTCGGCGCCCTGCCGCGCGGCCGTGTTGACGAACAGGACCGTGGGGTCCGGCGCCTTCCGCCGCTCCTTCGCGTCCTCCAGTGCCGCCGTCCGCTCCTCTGCCACGGTCGCCTCCACGCGGGTGTCCTCCAAGGTGGGGCGGCAGGGGGACGCTCGGCAATGTGCGCCTGCCCGTCAGCCCTCCTGCGGGGCCAGCGCGCGCTTCTCCACCGTCCAGTCCTCGGGGACGACGGGCGTGAAGGCGTCCTTCGGCAGCGCGGCGTTCAGCTCGACCGAGGTGAGATCGATCACCGCACCCGGCTCACCGTTCACCGTCTGTTCGAGGCGGCTCGGCACGCAGAGCTTGAGCCGCTCGTCGCAATGCTCGCGTGCGACCTTCGTCACCATCTTCGCCTCGCCGTAGGTGAGCCGGCGCTCGACCAGGTCACCCGCGGGCCAGCGCAGCACGTACTCGGCACGCACCAGGCCAGACGGATCCTCCACCTCGCTGGAGAGCTCGAGGGCCTGCGGCGCCAGAGGATGCGAGACCATCCGGGCCGAGGCCCGGTTCCAGTCGATCACCGGGGTGCGGAAGCCGTCCGGCACGAAGGACTGGAAGAGCTGGTGGAGGTGGACCGCGAGCTCCTCCGGCTTGCCGCCGAGGTCGAAGCTCACCGCGCGCGACTCCTTCGGCGACAGCTCCATCAGACGCTCGCCGTCGAAGGCGAAGGTGCGCGGCGTCTCGCCCTGAAGCTCGGCGAGCATCCGGTTCGGCGCGCGGTGGGCGAAGCGGAACGATGCGGTCTGGCCGGCCTCGGTGACCGAACCCTCGATGCGGTAGGCGTGCACCTTGCGCTCGCGCTCCACCAGCACCGACTGAACCTCCTCCACCTTCACGCCAGCCTCCTTCTGCTTCGGGCAGGCGGCAAGCGCGGGCAAGAGGGCGAGCAGGGGCAGGGCGCGGCGGGCGTTCACGGTCACGGCTTGGGCCTCCAGGGAGCGGCCGAGCGTGTAGCAGAGATGTCCCGAGGTCGCAGCGGGCGGGCGAGCACGGGAGCCGTCGTGCTTCACGCGCGCGCACCGGCGGGATAGGTAGAGGCCTTCTCTTGCGGACGATGGCGCGCTCCCTTCTCCTCCCCGGCGACAGGCCCCTGGTGAACCTGGCGCTGCTCGGGGCGACGCTGGTCACCACCTTCTTCGTCTGGTGGGGCCTTCACAGCGGTGACGCCAACGACTGGCAGGG
>CAZCWA010000023.1:15386-20577 GCA_964502265.1 uncultured Myxococcaceae bacterium
GACGCGCCGATGGACGAGTCGATGCTGATGGGCGCCACCGTCTACGGCGACAGCCTGCTGATGCAGGGCCTCCAGCGGCTCGTCTTCGGTCCGCTGCCGGAAGGTCACGACGTGTACGTGCACCCGATGGTCGTGGCCGGCTGGTTCGGGCTGCTGGTGACGCTGCTGAACCTCTGTCCCATCGGCCAGCTCGACGGCGGGCACGTCGCCTACGCGCTCTTCGGCGACCGCGCGCGATACGTGGGCTGGGCGACGGCAGCGGGGCTCGCGTTCCTCGCGCTCTTCTTCAGCGTGAGCTGGCTGGTGTGGCTCTTCGTCACCTCGAAGTTCATCGGGTTCTCGCACCCGTACCTGGTGGACGAGGACGCGCCGCTGTCCCGCGGTCGGAAGCTCGTCGCGCTGCTCTGCCTGCTCGCGCTGATAGGCTGCGTGGTTCCGGTGCCCATCCAGATCGTCACGGTGCCCTTGCCATGAAGGTCGTCTGCCCCGCGTGTGAGGGCATGGCCCGCGTCCAATCGTTCCGCGTGGAGGGCGCCGCGCTCTTCCTCACCTGCGCGCGGTGCGGCGTCGAGAGCCGGGCAGAGGTCGTCGAGCCGCCCTCGGCGCCCGTTGAACCTCCGCGCGTGGTGCCGATGCGTCCGGTGGCGGTGGGAGACGCCGTCCGCCTCGCCGCCGAGGCCGCGCAACGTCCCGATCCTTTCGAGGTGCCCGACGATCGCTGCCCGAAGTGCGTGGGCCCGCGACCGGAGGAAGCGCTCTTCTGTCCGCACTGCGGCCTCGCGTGGGCGAACTTCCGCCCGGAGCACGTCGCGTTCTCCGAGGAGCTGGGACGCGCGTTCCTCGAGGCGATGCGGCAATGGGACGACGCGTCGAAGCACGAGGCGGTGCTGGCGCTCGCGACCCGGACGGGAGAACTCCCTGCGTTGGGAAGGCTCTATCGGTTGAGGCTCGCGGCGGCGCCCCTGGATCCGATCGCGCAGCGCGGTCGTGAAGAGGTGCTGCGTCGGGCCTCCGCAGGCTCCGAGGTCCTCCGCACCCTGCCGGGCTCGCCTGCGAGCTCCAGGCTCACGCGGATCGCGGCGATGGTGCTCGGGTTCCTGCTGCTCGGCGTGGTGGGCGGGCTCGTGTACCGACTCGTCGCGGGTTGAGCTTCCCGATGCCGTCCGCTCTACCGGCGCTGCTGTTGGCGCTGGGCGTCCGGCGTCTGCTGGCCTGCGGCGCGCTGATCGTTCTGGTGCGCGTGGGGGATCGTGTTCACGTCGGCCTCGTTGTAGCCGGTCTCCGTCCCTTCGCTGCCGCCGCCGCCCATGCCCTGCTGGCCTCCGTAGGAGAGCGCCGCGCTGTCCAGACCGAGCACCGGGTGGCCCGCCTTGCGCTGGATGCCGCCGGTCTGGATCTGCCCCGGGTCGCTCCCGTACAGCGGCCCCGCCGCCGACCCGCCACCTCGCAGCACACCACCCACCCGCCCCTCCGCGGACGGCGGCTGAGAGCCTCCGAGGCGACCGCTGCTGGCGCCGTAGGGTTCGGGCGTGCCCACCTCGACCGCCTGGGCGCGGCCCGCCGTGGGCACATCGCGCGACTGACAGGCGAAGCCCCCGAACGAGAGCGCGATGACGGCGGCACCGATGAGCTTGCTGCGCATGTGCGTGACCCCTCCGATCAGGGGAAAGGTGGGCAGCGAGCAGGGCAGGCGCAACCCGGGCCCGCCTGACTGCAACGCGGCGCCCGAGTTCCAGGAACGGTGACCATTGCGCGAACCTCCTCGGCCTGCCGCCGGCGGACTGGACCCGGCTGGTGCTCGACGCCACAGGGGCGATGGAGAAGCTCCGAAGTCAGGTTGAATACCACCCGCTCGGCGTGCGTATCCCCGAGCGCATGCCACTCTCTTCACGGCTCCTTCTCTTGATGATCGCAGCGGCGTTCCTGGGGTGCGCGACGGGGCGCTCGCAGGGGCTGCGCGGCAAGTACGCGGACCCCGAGGTGATTGAGCTCCTGTCGGACCGCTTCAGCGAGAACGACCTGCAGCTCATCGCGAAGAAGATGGCGGCCTCGCTGACCGAGACGCCGCACTTCCGTGAGCTGCAACAGCCGCCGCGGGTGGTGGTGGGGCGCATCGCCAATTCCACCGGCGAATCGATCGACACCGATGCACTGGCGGACAAGATCCAGCTCGAGCTCTTCCGGAGCGGCCGGTTCGAATTGCTCGACGCCCGGGCCCGCCGCGCCATCGCCGAGGAGTACGAGTACCAGCAGTCCGGCTACGTCGCCGAGGGGAGCGCGCGCGGCCCCGGCGCGCAGTACGCCGCGGACTACATCCTCACCGGGACCATGGCTGGGGTCTCTCAGCAGCAGGGCGCGGACAGGCTCCGGTACTACCGGATGTCCCTGGTGGCCTCCGAGCTTGGCACCGGCGTGGTGCGCTGGGCGGAGGAGAAGGAGCTGCGGAAGAAGTTCCAGGTCCGGGGCATCTCCACCTCCGCGTCCAACCGGCTCAAGGGCGTGGGCTACGGGCTCTCTGGCGCTTCCATGGCCACGGGCGCAGGGCTGCTCATCGCCGGGCTCGCGCACATCCGCGACGAGCGCCGCAGCTTCGAGTTCTACGACTGTCCGAACCGGTTGGACGACCGTTTCGACTCCACCTGCACCCGGCACTTCACCGTGCCTGCCCGCGGCCCCGAGCCCACCTTGACCCGAGCCGGCGTGGGCCTCCTCGGAGGAGGGCTCCTCCTCTCCCTCTTGACCTACGCGCTGGTCCCGGATGGCAACCCTCAGCTCGACGCCCGCCGCCGCGTGGCGCTGGTGCCCACGGGTGAAGGCGCCACCTTCGTCCTGACCTCCCGGTTCTGAAAGCCGCCGCAGAAAGGTGGTCAGGTGCGGAGCAGGCGTGGTGCGTGGCGGGGGACTCGGCTACGGAGGGCGCATGAAGGCGCACCTCGACGTGGAGGGCATCCTCGGGGCGCACGGTGCGCTGGAGGCGGCGCTCCCGTCGTTCCACCACCGAGAGGAACAGGTCGCGGTCGCGCGCGCGGTGGAGGAGGCACTCGCCGAGCGCCAGGTCCTGCTCGCCGAGGCAGGCACGGGGACGGGCAAGACGCTCGCGTACCTGGTGCCGTCCGCCTTGAGCGGGCGGAAGGTCGTGGTCTCCACCGCGACGAAGAACCTGCAGGAGCAGATCATCCACAAGGACGTGCCGCTCTTGCGCGACGTGCTCGGGTTGTCGTTCGAGGTCGCCTACCTCAAGGGGCGGCAGAACTACCTCTGCCTGCACCGCTACGAGGCAGCCGCCGCGAACCCGCGCTTCGATACGCCGGAGGACGCAAAGCTGTGGCCCTCGCTCTCGCGCTGGGTGGAGACGACGCAGACCGGCGACCGCGCCGAGTGGGAGGCGCCGGAGGATTGGCCCGGCTGGCGCGGACTGACGGTGGGCTCGGAGAGCTGCCTCGGGCACCGCTGCCCCTCGTTCGATGCGTGCTTCGTGACGCGTGCGAGGAAGCGCGCCGAGGCCGCCGACGTGGTCGTGGTGAACCACCACCTCTTCTTTGCCGACCTCGCGCTGAAACAGAGGGAGGGCGCGCGCGGCGCGGGCGTGTTGCCGGCCTACGAGGCGGTGATCTTCGACGAGGCGCACGCCATCGAGGACGTCGCCGCCGACTGGTTCGGGAGCGCGGTGTCGAGCCACCGGATCGAAGATCTGGTCCGCGATGCCGGCGTTGCGCTGGAGGAGAAGGACCCGGTCCGCGGCACGCTGCTCGCGCACGCCACGCGGGTGAAGTTCCACGCGGACGCCTTCTTCGAGGACGTGAGGCGGACGCTGGGCCTGCGCTGGGAGGGACAGCAGCGCCTGCCGCCGGGCGTGCTCTCGGAGTTGCCAGGCCTTCCGGACGTGCTCGACGCGCTGGAGGCGCTCTCTGCCTTCGCGGACGGTCAGCGCGAAGGGGGCGCCGCACTGGCCGGCATCTCGCGACGGGCGGCGGAAGTGTCCGCGGAGCTGGACGCGCTGTGCCGCGCCGAGGACGACGGACAGGTCTACTGGGCAGAAAGACGCGGGCGGGGCGTGTTCTTGCGCGCGACCCCTATAGAGGTGGGGGAGCACCTGCGCCGGACGCTCTTCGCAGGCGTGGACACGGTCGTGTTCACCTCGGCCACTCTGACGGCGGAGGGGAGGTTCGACTTCTTCGCGCGGCGGATGGGGCTCGAGGTGCCGGAGGTGCAGAGCGTCGTCGTCAACTCGCCCTTCGACTACGGCCGGCAGGCCGCGCTGTATGTCCCCGACCACCTGCCGGATCCGAACGCGCCGCACTTCGCCGAGGCGGTGGCGGACGCGCTGGTGGAGCTGTGCGCGGTGACGGAGGGACGGGCGTTCGCGCTCTTCACCTCGCTGCGGAACATGGAGGCCGCGTGGCGGGCGGCGAAGGACAGGCTCCCGTACCAGGTGCTCTTGCAGGGCGAGCGCCCGAAGAGCGCGCTGCTCGACGCGTTCCGCCAGACCCCGTCGGTGCTCTTCGCCTCGCACTCCTTCTGGGAGGGCGTGGACGTGCCGGGGGACGCGCTCTCTTTGGTGGTAATCGACAAGCTCCCGTTCGCCTCGCCCGGAGACCCGCGGGTGGCCGCGCGCATCGACGCGTTGAAGGCGCGGGGAGAGGACCCGTTCCGCACCTTCCAGTTGCCGGAGGCCGCCATCGCGTTGCGGCAGGGTTTCGGCCGGCTCATCCGGTCGCGCGAGGACCGCGGCGTGGTGGCGATCCTCGATCCGCGGATGCGCTCGCGCGGCTACGGAAAGTCGCTCGGGCGCAGCTTGCCGCCGGCGCACCGGGTGGAGTCGCTCGCCGAGCTGCGCGCGTGGTGGGAGCGCTCAACGTGAGCGGGCGAAGCGCGACCACGGGATGAGGGCGACGACGAGCAGCGCGCCGCCGACGAGGATGGCGCCCCAGCCGAAGAGGTCGGTGAAGAACTCGAGCAGGTTCCCGCCCGCCGCCGCTTTGCTGGGGTCGCCTGGTCGGTGCGACCCTGCATGCCGCCACGCCTTCTCGACGAAGAAGTCATCCGAGCGGTGAAGCGCCACGCCGTAGAGCACCAGCGCAGCGCCGAGCACAGTGGCTACCACCCGCGCCGCCACGCCGATCGCGCGGCCGCGCGTCATCCCTACTTCTCTTCGTCCGAGGGCGCGTCCTCGCCGTCCTCGCCGTCCTCG
>CAZCWA010000024.1:0-20559 GCA_964502265.1 uncultured Myxococcaceae bacterium
CGTCCCGTTGGTGCCGGTGATGCCGAAGAAGGGCGCCTCGGGCAGGTGGCGCCACGCATGCTCCACCTCGCCGATGACCTCCACGCCCGCTGCGACCGCCTCGCGAATCGCCGGCAGCGCCAGCGGCACGCCCGGGCTCACCACCACCAGGTCGGCCCCGAGGAGTTGCTCGCGCGCGTTCGACTCGGGCACCAGCGAAGCGCCCGACGCGTCGAGCACCGCCCGCTGCGCTTCACCCAGTTGCTCGCGCGACGCCTTGTCGATCGCGGTGACCTGAGCGCCCTCCCGCTGCAGCAGCCGGATCGCCGACAGCCCGCTCTTCGCGAGCCCGTACACGACGACCCTGCGCCCCTTCAGCGTCCCCTTCACGCGGCCGCCCACGCCGGTCACCGCAGCTTGAGCGAGAGCAGCGCGATGCCCCCGCAGAGGATGGAGACGATCCAGAACCGCACGATGATCTTCGGCTCGGCGATGCCCTTGAGCTCGAAGTGGTGGTGCAGGGGCGCCATCCGGAAGATCCGCACCCCGCGCGTCTTGAAGGACGCCACCTGCAGCATCACCGAGAGGATCTCGGCGAAGAACACGCCGTGGATGAGGACCGAGACGACCTCGTTCTTGCTCAGCACCGCCAGCCCGCCCAGCGCGCCGCCCAGCGCCAGCGAGCCCACGTCCCCCATGAACACCGAGGCCGGGTTGGAGTTGAACCAGAGGAACGCGATCCCCGCGCCCACGATCGCCGCGCAGAACACCGCCAGGTCCGCGCCATCCCGCACCGGCGCCACGCCGAGGTAGCGGTACATGGGGACGCCGGTGAGCACGCGCGAGCCGTCTTCGTGCGTGATGGTGTCCGCGATGTTGATGCCCGCGCCCGCCACGTAGCAGAGCACCGCGAACGTCGCCGAGGCCACGATGGTGGGACCAATCGCCAGGCCGTCCAGCCCGTCGGTGATGTTCACCGCGTTGGAGGTCCCCACCACCACGAACCACGCAAAGAGCACGTAGAACCAGCCGAAGTCCGGGTGGAACCAGTGCAGCGGAATGAAGGGGAAGGTCACCCGGCTGTCGAGCAGGAGCCTCGGTCCGTCGCTCCAGTCGGTGAGCAGGCCCAGCACGGCCACGAGGAAGAAGACCGTCTGGAGGATCATCTTCTTGCGGCCCGGCAGCCCCTTCGAGTTCCGCTTCGACAGCTTGAGCCAGTCGTCGAGGAACCCGATGAAGCCGAACCCGAAGGTGATGATCAGCGCCGCCCACACGGTGCGCGAGCGCAGGTCCGCGAAGAGCAGCGTGGACGCGCCGATGCAGAGGAGGATCAGCGTCCCGCCCAGGGTGGGCGTGCCCTTCTTCTTCTGATGCGTGTCCGGCGTGTGCTCGCGGACGTTGCTCTGCCCGTGCTGCTGGAAGCGAAGCTTGCGGATGAGCCAGGGCCCCACCGCCATCCCCAGCGCGAGCGCGAACACCGCCGCCGCCACGATGCGGAAGGAGGGGTAGCGGAGGAAGTTGATGAACCGCCCGAAGTCGGTGCCCTGCAGCCACTCGTAGAGGAGGAGGAGCACTAGGGCGCCCCTCCGCCCGCCGTCTTTGTCGAGGCCAACGCCTCCACCACCCGCTCGAGCCGCATCCCGCGGCTTCCCTTCACCAGCACCACGTCCCCTTCCCGAAGCTGTGGCCGAAGCCACGCCACCAGCGCCCCCACGTCCTCGAAGTGCGCGCCCTTCCCCGCCGCCTCACGCGTCGCCGCGCTGCGCGGACCGAACAGCGCCAGCAGCGCCACCGATGACGCCGCGTGTGCCCCGACGGTGCGGTGCTCGTCCAGCTCTCCGGGGCCGAGCTCCAACATGTCGCCCAAGACCGCCACCGCGCGCCCGCCTTGCGATGCGGCCAGGTCCCGCGCGGTGTCCAGGGCTGCGATCACCGACTGCGTGTTCGCGTTGTAGCAGTCGTCCAGCACGGTCACGCCGCCCGGCGCGTCCACCAGGTTCAGCCGCCGCGCGTAGGGCTTCGCACGGCCGAGCCCCTTCACACACGCCTCGGCCGGGTAGCCCAGCGCCCGCGCCAGCGCGAAGGCCGCGGTGGCGTTGAGCGCGTTGTGCTCCCCGAGGAACGCCAGCGGCACCTCCCACACCTTCCCGCCGCGCCCGTCCTGCACCCGCGCCAGCAGCCCTTCCCTTCCGCGCTTCTCCACCGAGACCAGCCGCACCTCGGCGTCCTCGGCGCGTCCGAACGTCAGCACCCTGCACTTCAGCGTCGCGGCCTCGCGCGCGATCAGCGGCTCGTCGAGGTTCACCACCGCCGTGGCCCCGGGCGAAAGGGCGTGGAACAGCTCCGCCTCCGCCTTCGCCACGCCTTCGATGCTGCCCAGCCCCTCGAGGTGCTCCGGCTGGATGACGGTCAGCACCGCCGCGTGGGGCTCTGCGATCCGCGCCAGCCGGTCCATCTCGCCCGCGTGGTTCAGGCCCAGCTCGAGCACCGCCGCCACGTGCTCCTCCGAGAAGCCGAAGAGCGTGAGCGGCAGCCCCACCTCGTTGTTGAAGTTGCCCTGCGTGCGCAGCGCGGGGCCGCGCGTCTCCAGGATCGCCGCCACCATCTCCTTGGTGGTGGTCTTCCCGTTCGAGCCGCCCACCGCGCCCACCGGGACCTCGGGCCCGAACCGCCGCCGGTGAAACCTGGCCAGCGCGCCGAGCCCCTGCAGCGTGTCCTTCACCGTGTAGACGCCGACCCCTTCGACGACGAAGCCCGCCGGCAGGGAGGGATGTCCCTCCTCCACCAGCAGGCCGCGCGCGCCTCCCTCCACCGCCTTGTGGAGGAAGTCGTGCGCGTCGAACCGCTCGCCCTTCAGCGCGACGAAGAGGCAGCCCGGGGTGAGCTTGCGCGTGTCGGTGCAGACCTCGAAGTGGACGCCCGCTCCGACCGGAGAGCGCCTGCCCGCGCCAGTCGCCGCGAGCACCTCGTCCTCGGTGAAGCGAGCCGCCACGTCACGCCTCCTGCCGCGCCTCCGACAGCGCCCGCTCCAGCACCGCCACGTCGTCGAACGGGACCTGCTCGGTGCCGATCTGCTGGAACGCCTCGTGGCCCTTGCCGGCCACCACGATCACGTCCCCCTCCTTCGACAGGGACGCCGCCAGCGCGATGGCCGCCTTGCGATCCGCCTCGACGATGTAGCCGGGCTCGCCCTGGCGCGCCTTGGCCGGCGACATGCGCCGCATCCCCGTCCGCTCCACGCCCGGGGTGATGCCCGAGATGATCTCGTCCGGGTCCTCGGTGCGCGGGTTGTCGGAGGTGACGATCACCAGATCGGATCCGGCCGCCGCCGCCTCGCCCATCAGGGGCCGCTTGCCCTCGTCGCGGTCACCGCCGCAGCCGAAGACGCAGATGAGCTTGCCCTTCACCAGGGGCCGCACCGCCTCCAGCGCGCGGCGCAGCGCATCGTCGGTGTGCGCGTAGTCCACCAGGCCGTTGACCCCGCGGACCTCCACGCGCTCCATCCGGCCGGGCACCCGCTTCACCCGCTCGATGCCGTCCTGCACGTCCCGCCGCGAGTAACCCGCGCCCAGCGCCAGACCGGCCGCCGCGAGGATGTTCTCGAGGTTGTGCGAGCCCACGAGCTGCGACTTCAGCGGAACGTCCCCCGCCGGCGTCTTCAGGGTCCCCTTGATCCCGCCGAGCGTGAGCTCCACGTTCGCCGCCGAGACCTCGCCCTCGCCCCGCCCGGAGAACTTCCAGGCCATCCGCTTCTCGCCGCGCAGCTCGTTGTAGATGCGCGCGCCGTAGGTGTCGTCCCCGTTCACCACCGCCAGGCCGCCCGGCGAGAGGTTCTCGATGAAGAGCTTCCGCTTGGCCTGGAAGTACTCCTCCTGGTCCTTGTGGAAGTCGAGGTGGTCACGGGTGAGGTTGGTGAATGCCGCGGCCCGGAAGGTGAGCCCGTGCACCCGCTCCTGCGCGAGCGCGTGCGAGGACACCTCCATCACCACCGTGTCGATCTCCGCGTCCACCATCTCGCGGAAGAGCCGGTGCAGCTCCAGCGCGTCCGGCGTGGTGTGCGTGGGGACGATCTTCCGCCCCGCGAACCGGTGCTCCACGGTGCCGATCAGCCCCACCGTGGCACCGCCCGCGGCGCACATCGCCTCGAGGATCCACGACGCGGTGGTCTTGCCGTTGGTCCCGGTGATGGCGAGCAGCGTCAGCTCCTTCGCCGGGTTCCCGTAGAAGTTCGCCGCCACCTTCGCCAGCGCGCGCCGTGCGTTCGGCACCACGTAGCAGGGGACCTCCAGCGCGAACTTCTTCTCCGAGAGCACCGCCGCCGCGCCCGCCTTCACCGCCTGGTGGACGTACTTCGTGCCGTCATCGCTCGTGCCTGGAATGGCGACGAACAGGTCGCCCTTCTCGACCTTGCGCGAGTCCTGCGTCACCTGCCGGATGTCCAGCTTGCGCGCGCTCCCCTGCGCCAGCTCCGCACCCGTTCCTTCCAGAATCGCCTTCAGCTCCATCCCGTCTCCGATTCGCGCCAATGCAAACGCCGAACCTTCACCTGTGCGGCCCTAATGCCGCGGCTGCATCTCCAGAGTGATCTTCGAACCTCGGGCCACCCACGTTCCGGCCGGAGGGGACTGCGACACTACGCGGCCGGTGCCCTGGACGCGCGGTTCGAGTGCTCGGGCAAGGAGATTGGCAACAGCATCCCTTCCCGCCTGACCGGCGAGATCCGGCACCCGCACGGCCCCATCCCCCGGAGGGGGGCTCTCAGTCAATGATGGAGAGCCTTCCGCGGTCAGCACCCCGGCAACTCCGGTGACCATCGGCGCCCGCGTCCCGGCTTTTTCCGGTTCCGGGCTGGCCTGCGGCCGTCCGTTCGGCTGTCCGGCCCGTGCCGTGGCGCCCTCCCTTCCCGCCGGCGCCGCACGTGAAGGCGGCACCCCCAGATAGGCCATGGTCGCCTCGGCGATCTCACGGAACGCCGGCGCCGCCACCAGGCCGCCGTAGACGTCGGTCTTCGGCTCGTCCACCACCACCAGGATCACCGCGCGCGGCGCCTCCGCTGGGACGACCCCTATAAAGGATGCGATCCGCTTGTCGCCGTAGCCGCCGGCCACCGGGTCGACCTTCTGCGCGGTGCCGGTCTTCCCCGACACGCGGTACTCGGGCATCGCCGCGCGGGTGGCGGTGCCGCCGGGCTCCACCACCGTCTCCATCATCTGGATCACCCGGCGCGCCGTCTTCGGGGACACCACCTGGCGCAGCGCCACCGGGCGGTTCTCCAGAAGCAGCACCCCGTCCGGATCCTGGACCTTCTGCACGAGATAGGGCCGCATCAGCGTGCCGTCGTTGGCGAGCGCCCCATAGCCCGCGGCGAGCTGCACCGCGGTGGTGGTCAGCCCCTGCCCGAAGGACTGCGTGGCCAGCGCGATCTCGGAGCGCGGCCAGGGGATGACGCCCTTGCCCTCGCCCGGAAGCGCCAGCCCCGTCCGCTCCGCGAAGCCGAAGGCCTTGTAGTACTTCACCGTCTTCTCGCGCCCGAGCGTCTGCGCGATCTTCACCGTGCAGATGTTCGAGGAGACCTTGAGGATCTCGGTCACCGTGAGCGTCTCGTGCCGCTTGGTGTCGTGGACGGTGTTGCGGCCCACCTGCCAGGCGCCGTTCTCGCAGAAGAAGGTGTCGTCCGGTCCGATCGTCCCCTCCTCCAGCGCCGCCGCGATGGGGAAGGCCTTGAAGGTCGAGCCCGGCTCGAAGGTGTCGAGCGCCGCGCGGTTGCGCAGCACGTCCCGCCGGGCGTCCTTCGGCGTGTTCGGGTTGAAGGTGGGGTAGTTGGCGACGGCCAGCAGCTCGCCGGTCCGCGGATCGAGCACCACCGCCTGGCCCGCCACCGCCTTCGCCTCGATCACCGCCCGGGCCAGCGCCTTTTCAGAAATATATTGCAGGTGCCGATCGATGGTGAGGGTCACCGAGGCGCCGGCGCGCTCGAGGTGCTCGAGGTCCACCCCCGGGACGAGCTGCCGCCCGCGCGAGTCCCGGTAGGCGGCCATCCGCGCGCTCTGCCCGGTCAGCTCGTCGTTGAACGCCAGCTCGATCCCGTCCAGCCCGCGCCCGTCCGAGCCGGCGATGCCGATCACGTGGGCGGCGAGCTCGCGCTGCGGATAGAAGCGCCGGGGCTCCTTGGCCACGCCCACCGCGCGCAGGCCCAGCGCCTTCACCGCCTTGACCTCCTCCGGCCGCGCCTGCCGCTTCACCCACGCGAACCTTCGGCCCTTCTCGAAGCGCTCCCGCAGCTCGCGCGCGTCCACGCCGGTGAGCTTCGCCAGCCGCTTCGCCTCCTCGGCCGGGTCGGGCAGCAGCGAGGGATCCGCCCAGATCGAGTCCACCTCCACGCTCTGCGCCAGCGGCACCCCGCGGCGGTCGAAGAGGTCGCCGCGCCGGGCGGGGATCTCGAACTTCCGCGCGTACTGCGCCGAGGCCATCTCGAGGAGCTGCTCGCGGTCGTTGACCTGGAGCTTGAAGGCCCGGCCGAAGATCACCCCCAGCATGGCGATGAAGAGGAAGCCGAGGAACACGACCCTTCGCCGCAGCCACCTGGAGGACGCGTCCGGCACCCCGCGGTGCTTGAGGTCCCGCACGCTCACCGCGGCGACTCCTTCGGCGCGTTCCGGGCCGCCACGCGCGTGCGCTTCGCGTCGGCGGGGCCGCCCTTCAGCGTCACCACCGCCGCCGGCGCGGGCTGCGCCATCCCGAGCTGCTCGCGGGCCATCCGCTCCAGCCGGCCCGGCCCCTTCAGCGTGGCCAGCTCCAGCCGCAGCCTGTCGTTGTCGCGGGTGAGGGTGCGGCTCTCCGACTGCAGCTCGGACACCTTGTACATGGTGCGCACCACCAGCACCCGGCCGCCGGCGTGGACGATCCCCGCGAAGGCGAACGCGCCGCAGACGAGGAACGCGGGCAGAAGCTGCTTCACCACCGACCACAAGGACGCACGCTGCCTCATCGGACCCTCTCCACCGCGCGCAGCTTCGCCGAGCGCGCCCTCGGGTTCTGTGCCAGCTCCGCCTCCGACGCGGTCAAAGCCTTCCGCGTCCTCGGCTCGAACGAACCGGTCGCGCCGCAGCCGCACACCGGCAGGCCCGGCGGGCAGGTGCAGCGCCCCTCGAAGGACCGGAACGTCTCCTTCACCTTCCGGTCCTCGAGCGAGTGGAAGGCGATCACCGCCGCGATCCCGCCCACCCGCAGGATCCGGGGCAGCGCGGTCAGTGCCCGGTCGAGCGACTCGAGCTCCTCGTTCACCGCCATCCGCAGCGCCTGGAACGTCTTCGTCGCCACGTGGATCTTCTGGGGCCACGCCTTGCGCGGCACCGCGCCCTTCACCGCCTCCACCGCCTCCCCCGTCGTCTTCGGCAGCGCGGCCTTGAGCGCCCGGGCGATCCGCGGGGCGAAGGACTCCTCGCCGTACTCGCGCAGGATCCGGATGAGCTCGCGCTCGTCGGCGCTCTCGACGAGCTCCGCCGCGGTGAGGCCCTCCTCGCCCATGCGCATGTCCAGGGGCCCCTCCTTCTGGAAGGAGAAGCCGCGCTCTGCCACGTCGAGCTGCGGTGACGACACGCCGAGGTCCAGCAAGAGCCCGTCCACCTCGCCCACCTGCGCTTCCGCCAGCAGCGACTCCACGTCCCCGAAGTTGCCCTTCAGCGTGCGGAAGCGATCGCCGAAGCGGGGGGCGAGCCTCGCAGTCGCCGCCTCCAGCGCGCGCGGATCGCGGTCGATGCCCCAGACGGTGGCGCCCTTCTCCAGCAGCCGCTCCGAGTGCCCGCCGCCGCCCAGCGTCCCGTCCACGATCACCCTTCCGGGCGCAGGGCGCAGGAGCGCCACCGCTTCATCGAGGAGGACGGTCTGGTGGGCGAAGGCGGTCAAAGGTGGCTCTCGGACGCCGGCTCAGGCGGCAGCGAACGGCGAGTCGCTCGCGAACGAGGCGCGGGCGTTGTCCGGGTCGGCGAAGAAGAGGAACGCGTCGTGCGCGCCCGCGGCCCGGAAGATGTGGAAGAGGTAGCCCGAGACCCCGCTCACCCGCACATCCCCGCCCGCGCTCCGGAAGAGCTGCGCGCGCGCCACCAGCGGCGCGATGCCCCGGTAGTCGATGTGGTTGACCTGCGAGAGGTCCAGCACCACCTGCCGCTGGCCCCGCGCGCAGACGCGGAACAGCTCCTCGCCGATGCGGCGCAGCTCATCGAGGCCCAGCTCGCCTTCGAGGAAGAGCGTCACCGGACCCTCGTCCACCTCCACGCGCACGCCATCGGCGGCGTGCGTCCCCTGCTCCATCATCTGTCCCCTCCCTCGGAAAAAACCGCCCCCGGCGCCGCCCCTCTCCCTGCTCACGGCGCCGGGGGCCCTACGAAACCTTCAGGAGGCCTTCCGGCCTCAGCCCTGCCGCAGCTCCCCGAGCACCCGCATCAGCTCGGCGCTGTCCACCTCTGCGCGCGCGTCCGCCTGGGCCTTCAGCCAGCCTTCCGCGCTCCACAGCTCGATCACCTTCACCATCCCCGCCCACACCACGTCCTTCTCCAGCCCCGCGTGCGCCCTCAGCGAAGGCGGGATCAGCACCCGCCCCAGCCGGTCCACCTGCACCTCCTGCGCGGGCGCCACGTACAGCCGCATCAGCGTCTTCACCCCGGCCTCCATGGGGTTCCGCTTCGCCAACGACGCCTCCAACTGCTCCCACTCGCGCACCGGGTACGCGTGCAGACAGGGGTCGAGCGCGGTCGTGAGGATCAGCCGGTCGTCGTAGGTGCCCACCAGCGTGTCCCGCAGCTTCGCCGGGAGGCTGGTCCGCCCCTTCGCGTCGATCTGGTGCTCGTAGACGCCTCGGAACACGGTTTCCTGATCCGCTCACAGCCACTTCTTCCCACTTCTTGCCACGGGCGGCCGAAACTAGAGGGATCCTTTGCCACGGTCAAGAAGCCGGGCCTTTGACGTCCGGGGTTTGCCGGGCTACGAGGCGGGAAGGCAGCCGGCCCGGCCGGGACCGCTGCCCTTTCCGCCCCCCAGAGGAGGCCCACATGACACTCCCCATCCGCTTCGCCGTGATCTCCACCCTCACGCTGCTCGCCGTCGGTTGTGGCGGGGGCGCGACGCTGGACAAGGACTCGGCCGCGCGCATCGCCGGCCTCTCCGCGCAGCAGAGCCAGGCCGCCTCCGAGAAGGGCGGGCTCCTTCGCCTGATGGAGTCCGGCAACGGGTCGAGCGCGGTCTCCGCCTCCTGCACCAACGGCGGGACGGTCTCCATGCACCTGTCCTCGGTGGATCTGGGGCAGGGCCTCTCGGTGGCCTGGAACGCCGACTACGACGCGTGCACCGAGCCCGTGTGGGACGACCCGGAGACCCGGGACGTCGAGCGGGACGACGTGACGATGGACGGCACGGTCACGGTGGAGCTGAACGTCACCCTCACCCAGCTCGAGATCGCCATGCGGGGCCGGCTGGATCTGACCGGCGCGGTGAAGGACTTCGTGGACATGAACGTGACCCAGTCGCTGAAGTTCGACGCCACCTCTTCGAGCGTCAGCTTCACCCAGACGATCGACGGGAGCATCACCACCTCGGGCGGCACGCACACCTACGACAACGAGACCTACCGGCTCACCGCCACCGGCGAGTTCGTGAAGGACGGCGAGGCCTAGCGCCTGAGCGCCGCACCCGCGATGTCCCAGAAGCCCGGGCCGATCCGGCTGAGGATCGGCTACAAGAGCGCTTCGTCCCTGCTGGCCGAGTTCACCCGGTCGGTGGGCCGCGGCGTGGTCACCCTCGAGAGCCCGCGGGCGGTGCCGCTGGGGACGCGCTTCGTGTTCGAGCTGGTCGTCTCGGGCCTCCCCCGTCCGGTGGAGGTGATGGGCGAGGTGCTGGAGGTGACCCCCCGCGGGGACGGCTCGCACGGGGTGCACATCCGCTACGACCCCGGGCCGGATCCGGCGCAGCTCGAGGCGCTGGTGCAGCGCATCTTCGAGTCCCACCAGGACGAGAAGCTCCGCGCCCACCCGCGCATCCCGCTGGTGCTGCACGGGCAGGAGGAGGCCCCGGACGCGCCGCGCTACCTGGTGCGGGACGTCTCCCTGGGCGGCCTGGGGATGGAGGTGGTGGACGCGCCGCTGCCGGATCGCATCCGCGCAGGGCAGCCGTTCCTGCTCGAGCTGTGGCTCTCCATCGGCCCGCTCTGCCTGCACGGCGAAGTGGTCTGGGCGCGCGATCCGGTGCGGGATCGCGGCTGGCTGCGGGACGCGGCGTTCGGCGTTCAGTTCGGCAAGCTGCGCCCGGACACGGTGGAGCGCCTCGAGCACATCGTGCAGCTCAAGACGCTTCCGCCTCCCCCGTGGCGCGCGCGTCTGTCCCTGGGGATGGACGCGGTGTCCCGGATGCCTTGAGCAGGATCCGCACGCGCGTCCCCTGCCCCGGGGCGGACTGGATCTCCAGCTCCCCTTCCATCTGCTTCACCAGCCCGTGGCACACCGAGAGCCCGAGCCCCAGCCCGCCGCCGATGGGGCGGGTCGTGTAGAAGGGCTCGACGGCGCGCAGGCGGACGTCCTCGCTCATCCCCACCCCGTCGTCCTGCACCTCCACCACCACGCGGCCGTCCGCTTCCCGTCCGGTCCGGAGGGTGATCCGCGAGGGCCCCGTCTGCTGCTGGACCGCCTGGACAGCGTTCTGCAGCACGTTGACCAGCGACTGGGTGAGCTTCGGCAGGTTGGCCCACACCATCGGCACGGGGACGAGCTCCTCGGAGAGCACCGCCTTGTCCCGGAGCTGTGAGCGGGTGAGGGTGACGGCGGCGCGCACCGCGGCCTCCGGATCGACGGGGCCCAGTGCGTCGTTGCCCTCCTGCGCGAAGGTCTGGAGGTCGGCGATGATCCGCCGCAGCCGCTCCGCCCCGTGGATGGCGTCGTCGATCGCGGCGAGCTGGTCCTCGCTGCACTGCGACGGGCGCAGGTCCTCGCGCAGCCAGTTCAGGTTCGAGAGCACGTACGCGAGCGGGTTGTTCATCTCGTGCGCCACGCCGCCCGCCAGCACGCCGACGGAGGCCTGCCTCGCGCTCTGCACCATCTGTTCGCGCAGCCGCACCTTCGGCGTCACGTCGAGCAGCGCGCCGTAGACGCGCACCGTCCATCCCTCCTCGTCCCGCACGAAGCGGGCCCGGCACTCGCACCAGCGCCAGGTCCCGTCGTCGCGGAGCATCCGGTACTCCGCGCTCCAGGTCGTCTGCGGGCCCTTGAAGGCGGTGAAGTACGACTCGGCGTAGGCCGCCAGATCGTCCGGGTGAACGCGGGCGATGTAGTCGTTGAAGCTCCGCGGCGGACGGTTGCCGAGCAGCTCCCTCACCCGGCCGAAGCCCTCCAGCTTCTCCGTGGCCACGTCGAGCACCCAGAGCATGTCGTGGGTGGCCTCGCCGACCAGCCGGTGCCGCTCCTCGCTCAGCGCCAGGGCCTCGCGCGCGCGCCGCTGCTCCTCGGCGAACTGCGACTGCTCGCGGATCGCCTGCCGCAGCTCCATCTGCGCCACCACCTGCGCGGCCAGCACGCGCAGCATGTGAGCCTGGGACGGGGTGAGTCCTCCGGGCCTGGGCTGGACGTCGTAGACGCAGAGCGCGCCGATGACGTGCCCGCTGGAGACGACGAGCGGAGCGCCGGCGTAGAAGCGCACGCTCTCCGGGCCGACGACGAGCGGGCTGCCCGCCGACCGCGCGTCCGCGACGGTGTTCTCGATCACCAGCAGGTCGTCGCGGTGCAGCACGTGCTGGCAGAGGGAGACGACCCGCGGCGCCTCGCCGAGGGAGAGCCCCCTCTTCGCCATCGACCACACCCTGTCGCGCGTGATGAGCGAGATGGACGCCTTGGGCGCGTCGCACACCGTGCCGGCCAGCTCCAGCAGCTCCAGGAAGCACGCCTCCGCCGGCGCGTCGAGCACGTTCAATCGCTCGAGCGCTCGGACCCGCTCGTCTTCGGTCTGTTCATCGCTCGACATGGGACGCCTGGACGGCTTGCAAAGGAGGATCCACGGGGCGGCGGCTGGGCGTCACCTTCGCGCCCGTGGGTCCTCCTCCATCGTCGGGTGCGGATCGACCCGTCGCGTCAGGCTATTCGACGCCGAACGGGTAGCCGCCCTTCTCCTCCACGCGCTTCAGCAGCGTCTCGCGGAGGGCGGCCGGATCCGCGGGGGTGAAGCGGTCGAGCTGGCGCAGCCGCTCCAGGTGCGCCTCGAGCGCCTCGCCCTGCACCGCGCCGCACAGCGCCCGGCGCGCCCGCTCGAACGCCCGGGGCTGGGCCTCCATGGCGAAGAGCCGCACCGCCGCCACCCGCGCCGGATCGAGCTGGCCGTTCTGCGCCGCCTGCCGGGTGCGCGTCACCAGCGAGTCGAGCGCGAACGCGTCCATGATGATGTCCGCCACGCAGGCGAGCACGTCCTGGTGCTGCTCGATCTCCGGGCCCCACACCTCGAGCGCGGTCTTGGTCGCGTAGACCGCGAGCCGCTTGAGGTACTCGGCGTTGAGCGCGTCCTGCGCCAGCACGTCGTTCGAACGGACCCGCGGCAGGTTCCCGTTGGAGAGCTCCTCGTCGAGCGCCATGGCCAGCTCCATCAGCGGCAGCTCGCCCTTCATCGTCCGCTTGAGGAGCATGCCCACCAGCAGCATGCGGTTGATCTCGTTGGTGCCCTCGAAGATCCGGTTGATGCGCGAGTCACGGTAGGCGCGCTCGACCGGGTACTCGGCGATGAAGCCGTAGCCGCCGTGGATCTGGACCGCCTCGTCGCAGACCATGTCCAGGGCCTCGGAGCCGGCGACCTTGAGGATGGAGGCCTCCACCGCGTACTGCTCGATGGCCTCGATGATCTTCTGGTCGTAGTCCTTCGCCGTCTTGTCCTCGCCCTCGAGCCGCGCGTCGATGAGGCCGCCGGTCCGGTACGCCATCGACTCCACCGCGTAGGCGTGGGCGACCATGCGCGCGAGCTTCTCGCGGATGAGCCCGAACTGGACGATGGGCGTCTTGAACTGCTTGCGCTCCTGCGCGTAGCGGAGCGCGTCCTCGATGGCCTGCTTCATCCCGCCGACCACGCCCGCGCCCAGCTTCAGCCGGCCGAGGTTGAGGATGTTGAAGGCGATCTTGTGCCCGCGGCCGATCTCGCCGAGCACGTTCTGCGCCGGCACCTTCGCGTCCTCGAAGGTCAGCGCGCAGGTGGACGAGCCCCGGATCCCCATCTTGTGCTCTTCCGCGCCGATGGTGAGGCCCGGGGTGTCCCGGTCGACGATGAAGCCGGTGAACTTCTCCCCGTCCACCTTGGCGAAGACCACGAACACGTCCGCGAACGCGGCGTTGGTGATGAACTGCTTGGAGCCGTTGAGCACCCAGTGCTTGCCGTCCTCGCTCAGCACCGCCTTCGTCCGGGCGCCCAGCGCATCGGAGCCGCTGCCGGTCTCGGTCAGGGCGTAGGCCGCCACGAGCTCACCTGTGGCGAGCTTCGGGAGGTAGCGCTGCTTCTGCTCGTCGTTGCCGAACCAGACGATGGGCAGCGAGCCGATGCCGGTGTGCGCCCCGATGGTGACCGACCAGGCGCCGTAGACCGAGGAGGCCTCGGCGACCAGCAGCGAGGTGGTCTTGTCCAGGCCCAGCCCGCCGTAGGCCTCCGGGATGTCGATCATCAAGAGGCCCAGCGCGCCGGCCTCGGAGAGCAGCGAGCGCAGCAGGTCGAAGTCCTTGGCCTCGATCCGGTCGGCCTTCGCCAGCACCTGCTCCTTCGCGAACTGGAGCGCGGTCTTGTAGTAGAGGCGCTGTTCCTCGCTGAACGACTCGGGGGTGACGATCGTCGCCGATCCCACCTCCGACACCAGGAAGGACCCGCCGGAGGGTGCTTCCGCCGGATGCTTCGCCTCGATCACTGCTGCCATGTCGTACCTCCTGCTGCTTCTGAAACCGATTTGCGAGTCAAGTTATGGCGCGGTGCATTAGAACGGAAGTGGAGGAGTCAAGCGTGCGTAATTCCAGCAGAATTTTCCTGACGATGTGGGTGTTGGCCGGCGCTTTCGTCTTTGCCGGGTGCGGCAGCACGGTGGGGGATCCCTGCACCGTGCCGGACGACTGCGGCGGCGGCACGTCCATCTGCATCAACCGGGACGAGACCCCGGGCGGCTACTGCAGCACCCAGTGCGTGCTCAACGAGTCCGAGAGCTGCCCCAACGGCTCGGTGTGCGTCCGCGAGGGCGCCGGCGGGAACATCCACGCCTGCTTCCTGCGCTGCAACGACGCGGGCGACTGCCGCTCGGGCTACGCCTGCCGGACGCACCGGGAGAGCACCGTCACCGTGTGCGTCGCCCGGGAAGACTGAGGGCTTGGAAGGATTGAAGGACTCCGCCCCAGAGGCGCTCGCCGTCCCCCGGGCTCCCCGCTGGCCGAAGGTGCTCGCGTTGGTGGTCGTCGCGGGGGTCGTGCTCGCCGCGCAGCAGCTCGGGCTCTTCGAAGCGCTGGGGGAGCCTTCGCGGGTGAAGCAGACGCTCGTGGAGCTGGGACCGTGGGGCTACCTCGCCTTCGTGGCCTGCTACGCCGCGCTGCAGCCGGTGGGCATGTCGGGGATGGTGTTCGTGCTCACCGCGCCGCTGATCTGGCGGTGGCCGGTGGCGTTCGCCCTCTCCTTCGCCGGGACGCTCACCGCGAGCGTGGTGGGCTTCTCGCTCGCCCGCTTCGTGGCGAGGGACTGGGTCTCCACGCGCATCCCGCTGCGCTTCCGGGCGTACGACGACTCGCTGGCCCGGCGCGGCTTCGCCACCGTGGTGACGCTCCGGTTCCTCTTCCTCATGCACCCCATGCTGCACGCGTTCTTCGGCGTCTCCCGGGTGGGCTTCTGGACCCACCTGTGGGGCTCGGCGGTCGCCTACCTGGTGCCGCTGCTGCTCCTCTCCTTCTTCGGCGAGAAGGTCTTCGCCGCACTGCGCGGAGCGCCGCCGGCCGCGTGGATCGGGCTGGGCATCGCGCTGGTCGCATTCGCCATCGTGTACCGGATGCGGGCGAGACGCCCTTCGCGCTGAAGGCCGAAGCACGGCTTGCGCGGCACCGCGCCGGGCGATACCGAAGTCCTCATGACCTCTCGTTCTCGGGCAGCCCGCCGCGTCGCTCTCGGGCTCGGCCTGCCGCTGCTCGGGCTGGGGACCGCGCTCTTCGCCACCACCGGTTGCCTGGCCGCCTTCGGGCGGACGCCGGACAAGGCGCGCATGTCGGAGCTGGCAACGCAGGCGTCCTTCAACGAGGAGGACGGCGTCTTCGTGAACCGCGAGCCGAGGGAGAACTTCAGCCCGTCGATGAAGACGATGATGAACGAGTGGCTCTTCGGCAAGGCGCAGCGCACGCCGCCGGCCCCCATCCCCCTGGTGGACCCGCGCGAGGTGTGGCAGCAGCCTCCGGAGAGCGGCCTTCGCGTCACCTGGCTTGGGCACTCCACCCTCCTCTTCGAGCTCGAGGGCTTCCGCGTCCTCACCGATCCCATCTGGAGCGAGCGCGCCTCGCCCTCCACCATCGTCGGACCGAAGCGCTTCCACCCGCCGGTGGTGAAGCTCTCCGAGCTGCCTCCGCTGGATGCGGTGATCATCTCGCACGACCACTACGACCACCTGGACATGAAGACGATCCGGGAGCTGGTGCAGTCGGGCGTGCCCTTCTTCGTGCCGCTGGGCGTGGCGGACCACCTGCAGCGATGGGGCGTGCCGAAGGCGCAGATCACCGAGCTCGACTGGTGGGGCGAGGCCTCGCCGAAGGAGGGGCTCACGCTGGTCGCCACCCCTTCGCGGCACTTCTCCGGCCGCGGACTCGGGAACGGGAACCGTACGCTGTGGGCCTCGTGGGTGGTGCGCTCGCCGAACCGGCGCGTCTACTTCAGCGGCGACACCGGGCTCACGCCGCAGTTCAAGGAGATCGGCCAGCGGCAGGGCCCGTTCGACGTGGTGATGCTGGAGGTGGGCGCCTTCCACCCGAGCTGGGGCGACATCCACCTCGGTCCCCAGAACGCGCTCACCGCGCTGGAGTGGCTGGGCGGCGGGCTCTTCCTCCCCATCCATTGGGGGACCTTCAACCTCGCCTTCCACGCGTGGGACGAGCCGCCCTCGCAGGTCTATGAGCTCGCCCGCGCGCGCGGCATCCCGTTCGTCACCCCGCGGGTGGGCCAACCGGTGGAGGTGGGCGCCGCGGAGCCCGAGCCCTGGTGGGAGCGGGTGGGGCGAGACGACGAGGCGGACGAGGACGCGCGCACCTCGCAGCGCTGAGGGGTTTTCTTCCCGCGGAGGTGGGGCCCGGCCGCCTTGCCTGCCGCCGGGAGGCGTCCGCCGGCAATATTTCGCGCCGTGGCCCATCGGGGATTGATCCACCCCTGCCATGTATATATATGCGCGACCGTGCATACTCCCTCCGTCGGCATCATCGGGGCGTCCGGCTACTCCGGACTCGAGGCCACCCGGATCCTCGCGCACCACCCGCGCGCGAGCCTCCGGTTCGCCACCAGCGACCGCTGGGTGGGCGAGAGCCTGGGCGCGCGCGCCGGCGTCACCGGCCCCGCTGCCTCTCTGACGTACGTGCCGCAGTCGGAGGCGGAGGCGCACTCGGCCGGGTGCGACGTGGTCCTGCTCTGCACCCCGGCGGAGGTCTCCCTGGCGCTGGCGCCGAAGCTGCTCGCGAAGGGCGTGCGGGTGATCGATCTCTCCGGCGCCTTCCGGCTGCGCGAGGCGGATTTTTATGCACAGTGGTACGGCTTCGCGCATACCGCGCCGGCGCTGCTCGGGCAGGCCGTGTACGGGATGACCGAGCTGTTCCGGGGCCCCGTCCGCGAGGCGAAGCTGGTGGCCAACCCCGGGTGCTTTCCCACCGCGGCGACGCTTCCGCTGGCGCCGCTGCTGAAGGCGGGGCTGGTGGATCCGCAGACGCTGGTGATCAACGCGGCCTCGGGCGTGACGGGCGCCGGGCGCAAGGCGTCCGAGGACTTCTCCTTCGCGGAGATCGACGGGGACTTCCGCGCCTACCGCGTGCTGCGCCACCAGCACACGCCGGAGATCGCGCAGACGGTGGAGCAGGTGGGCAAGGCCGCAGCGACGAGGCTGACCTTCACCCCGCACCTGCTGCCCATCCGCCGCGGGATCCTCTGCACCACCCACGCGTGGTTCAACCGCGGCGCCACGCCGGAGAAGGTGGCGGCGGTGCTGAACGAGGCCTACGGGGACGAGCCGTTCATCGCGCTCGCGCCGAACGCGGACGCGGTCTCGCTGAAGCAGGTGGTGGGCACCAACCGCTGCCAGATCGGGTTCACCGCGGATGGCGGGCGGCTGGTGCTCGTCTCGGCGATCGACAACCTGGTGAAGGGCGCCGCGGGACAGGCGGTGCAGAACCTCAACGTGATGTTCGGCCTCGACGAGGGCCTCGGCCTCTCCTCGATGCGGGGTTTCCATCCATGAAGGTCCCGGACGGCTTCACCTTTGCGGGCGTGCATTGCGGGATCAAGCCCGCGCGCAAGGATCTCGGCCTGGTGGTGAGCGACACGCCCTGTGCGGCGGCGGGCGCGTTCACCGTGAACCGGGCGAAGGCGGCGCCCATCCGCGTGGTGGAGAAGCGCGTACCGGCGGACGGCATCCGCGCGGTGGTCATCAACAGCGGCAACGCCAACGCCATGACCGGTCCGCAGGGCCTGCTGGACGTGGCGTCGGTGCACGCGTCCATCGCGTCCGCGTTGGGGCTGCCGGTGGAGACCGTGCTCTCGGCGTCCACGGGCGTGATCGGGATGCGGCTGCCGGTGCAGAAGATCGCGGACGCGGCGCCGAGGCTCGTCGAAGCGCTCAGCCCGAATCCCCTCCCCTGCGCGGAGGCGATCATGACCACCGACACGCGGGTGAAGATGGTCTCGCGGGTGATCGAGCTGGGCGATCAGGAGATCACGATCGCCGCGGTGTGCAAGGGCTCGGGGATGATCGCGCCGCAGCTCGCGACGATGATCGCGGTGCTGGTCACCGACTGCGACATCTCGGCGGCTGCGCTCGACCGGGCGCTGCGCGACGCGATGGACCCGTCGTTCAACAACCTCACCGTCGACGACGACATGAGCACCAACGACGCGATCTTCGCGCTGGCGAACGGGCGGGCGAAGAACGCGCGGATCGAGCGGCCGGAGGGCGAGGACTACGCGCGCTTCGCCGCCACCTTCCGCGAGATCTGCGTGGAGCTGGCGCGGGAGATCGCCTTCGACGGCGAGGGCGCCACCAAGCTTCTGGAGGTCACCGTCCAGGGTGCGCCCACCCTGCCCATCGCGCGGGATCTGGCGAAGTCCATCTGCGGCTCGTCGCTGGTGAAGGCGGCGATGTTCGGCGCGGATCCGAACTGGGGCCGCATCCTCGCCACCGTGGGCGCGCGCGCGGGCTCGCAGGGCTTCGAGGGCGTGGAGCCGGACCACTGCTCCGTCCACATCCAGGGCATCTGCGTCTTCCGCCCGGACGAAGGACCGCTGCCCATCGACGCGCAGGCGCTCCGCCGGAAGCTGCGCGGGCCGGAGGTGAAGGTGGTGGTGGACGTGCACGCCGGCGATGCGGCGACCACCGCGTGGGGCTGCGACCTCTCCTACGACTACGTGAAGATCAACGCGGACTACACCTCGCTCATCGTGCCCACCCAGGAGGGAGGCGTGGCGAAGGACGACCGGCTGACGAACTACAGCCCGGCGTTCAAGGTGAAGCTGCTGGTGGAGGCGCTCTCGTACATCTCGCGCTTCGCCGGCAAGCGCTGCGTGATCAAGTACGCGGGGACCAAGACGGCGAAGGAGTCGCTCAAGCAGACCTTCTGTGACGACGTGGCGCTGCTGCGTTCGGTCGGCCTGCGGCCCATCGTGGTGCACGGCGTCCACGGCGCGCCGGGCGCTCCGGACACAGGCGATCTGCTCGAGGAGCAGAACGATCTGGTCACCCTGCTCAACCGGCACGGGCACCACGCGGTGGGAATCTCGGGCAAGGACGGGGCGCTCCTGCGGGTGAAGGGCGAGGGCGACGCGCAGACCATCTCGGTCAACACCGGCTTCCTCGAGCTGTTCCTGCAGCAGGGCTACGTGCCGGTCATCTCGCCTCTGGGCATGGGGGACGACGGGCAGAGCCACGACCTGGATGCGGACGCGGCGGCGGCGCAGATCGCGCGGGCGCTCGGCGTGGACAAGCTCGTCTACCTCGGAGACAGCCCGGGCATCGTGGAGGGCGACGAGCTGCTCTCCGAGCTCTCCGCCGACGAGCTCCGTGCGCGGCTGGATGCGGGGGCGCTCCTCAACGGAAGCGCGATGCGGGCGCGCGCGATCCTGCAGGCGCTCGAAGGACAGGTGGAGCAGGTCCACGTGGTGGATGGGCGCACACCCCACTCGATCATCGCCGAGCTGTTCACCGACCGCGGCGTCGGGACGCTCGTCAAGCGGAGTTGACGAACATGGCGCGGACGCAAAACGACCCGGAGTTCCGCCGCTCTGCCATTCGCGGGCTGATCCGCTCGCGGGTGGTGAGCACGCAGGAGGAATTGCGGCAGCTCCTCGGCGAGCAGGGCTTCGACGTGACCCAGGCCACCCTCTCCCGCGACCTCGCGCAGATCGGCGCGCGGCGGGTGTCCCTTCCGGAGGGCGGCACCGCCTACGAGGTGGACGACGCGCGGGTTCCCGAGGGCCCGGATGCGTTGCGCGCCTTCCGCGAGATGGTGACCCGGGTCATCGACACCGACTCGCTGGTGATCGTCCACACGCTCGCCGGTGCTGCGTCGGCGGTGGCGCTTGCGATAGACCGCGCACGGCTCCCGCAGGTGGCGGGGACGCTGGCGGGGGACGACGCGATCTTCGTCGCGCCCTCGAAGGGCACCTCGCCCTCGAAGCTGGCGCGGCAACTCAACGGTGTGTGGCTGAGGGGTAACAACGAATGAGCATGATGGCGAAGACCGAGGCGGCGGGCGCGACGGGCCTCCACCCGGAGGTCCTCCAGTTCTCCACCTCGCTGCCGCTGGACATCCAGCTCCTGCGCGAGGACCTCGTGGGCTCCATGGCCCACCTCACCATGCTCGCCCGCCGCGAGATCGTCCCCCGCGACGCCGCCGCGCAGATCCACGCGGGCCTCGTCACCATCTGGAAGGAGACCCAGGCCGGCACGCTCCGCCTCCCCGAGGAGGAGGACGTGCACATGGCGGTGGAGGCCGAGCTGACCCAAAGGCTGGGGACGACGGCGGGGCTGCTGCACAGCGCGCGCTCCAGGAACGATCAGGTGGCGCTCGATCTGCGGCTGCACGTGCGGGAGTCGTGCGCGCAGATCCTCGAGGCGCTCGGGCGGTTCACCAAGGCGCTCGCAGACCGCGCGGAGGCGGAGCTGGACACCGTCATCCCCTCCTACACCCACCGCCAGCGCGCGCAGCCGGTGTCGCTCGGGTACCTCTTCTCCGCCTACGCAGCGATGTTCGCGCGCGATGCGGACGCCTTCCGCTTCGTGCTCGAGCAGACCGACGCGCTGCCTCTGGGCGTGGGCGCCATCGCCGGGACCTCGCTGCCCACCGACCGGAACATCACCCGCGAGCT